>JAIXRT010000146.1 GCA_027485075.1 Cytophagaceae bacterium | reverse complement strand
TTCTTGTGAGTTTTTCAAACCCAATTCTTTACGCATAGCTAGTATCTGCGGATTTTTATCCCAGTAATTTTTAGGACACTCATCCCCACCCATGTGGATATATTCAAATGGAAATAAGGATGAAACCTCCCCCATCACTTTATCTAAAAACGTGTACACCTTTTCATTGGCTGGACACAATGTATTATCCTGTAATGCAATTGGATGATCTGTTGACCAATCTATAAATGGCTCCCCAGAAATAACCTGATAATTAACTGCTTCTGGTGTGCAAGATAACTCTGGATATGAGGCAACAGCTGCCATTGAATGACCTGGAACATCAATTTCAGGCATGATGTTTACAAAACGCTCTTGCCCATACCTGACGATTTCTTTGATATCTTCTTGTGTATAAAACCCACCATAGGTACGAGGTTCATTAGGAAGTGGTTTCGAAAAATCAGTAAAATGACCTACTTTTTTCACATTATAGGCTCCCTTCACAGTTAAGTTGGGATACGATTTAATCTCCACACGCCAGCCCTCATCGTCGGTCAAATGCCAATGCAATACATTGTATTTATAAGCAACCATTTCATCTATAAATTGCTTCACTTCCTCTTTGGTAAAGAAATGACGCGAAACATCCAGCATCATTCCACGCCAAGAAAAACGGGGTGCATCTATGATATTCACATAAGGAACTTTCCAGGAAACACCTGAAACAACTTGTTTCGATTCAATCTCTTTGGGTAATAATTGAATCAAAGTTTGAATCCCATAAAAAATACCAACAGGCTTGTTGGCACGAATATGAACACCCTTCGCATCGGAAATCAAGGAATAGCCTTCATTTCCCAGCGCTGGATCAGGTTTTGCATTTAGGGTAAATCGGATAGCGGCCAAGGAGGCCGATGAACCTTGATCGTTTAACCATTGAACTTTTTTACCGGCAACTTGCGACAACTTTGAAGTTAGCAGTGCGTAACTGGTTGCTAGTTCAGGGGATTTAGGCCCAGCAAGCACTAGTGAATTTCCAAGTGCATAGGCTCCTTTGCTAAATATGGCTTGGGTTGGAGCAGGAATAATGGCTGGATTTTGGGCCAAAAGACTGGTTGAAAACAAACAAGTCATCCCCCAAAAGGTTAATTTTTTAAGCATGTTGAATAGGTTTAATTAATGAATTAAAGTTCAAGCTAATTGCCATAAATTCCAAATCGTTTTTTATTTTTGCAGGTAACAAGCATTATATACGAACAAAACCATGAATGAATCTGCTACCCTTGCTGCTCAGCAAGTGGAATTAACACACGCTATTGATACGGTTTGGGTTGCACTCTGTGCAGCACTTATTTTTCAAATGGAAGGAGGTTTTGCCTTATTAGAGGCAGGATTTGTCCGCTCGAAAAACGCCGTAAGTATTATCGCCAAAGTCATGATTGACATTATGTTTGGGGGTATCGCCTTTTATTTAGTTGGCTTCGGAATCGCCTATGGAAAATCAAATGGCTATTGGGCCTTTGACACCGGAATTATGTCGGGCGATTTAGGATTAGGACTTACGATATCCAACTCATTATTCTGGTTCATCCAAATGGGATTTGCTGTAGCGGCTATTTCCATAGTTTCAGGTGGTGTAGCTGAGCGTATGAAAATGTGGTCCTATGCTGTTTATGTGGTCATATTTAGTGCCTTTTTATATCCGTTGGCGGCCAATTGGGTATGGAATCCAAATGGATGGTTGGCCTTACGCGGCTTCAATGATTTCGCAGGTTCTGCCGCCATACACTCGATGGGTGGTTTTGCGGCCTTAGCTGGCGCAATTGTACTAGGACCCCGTTTAGGAAAATACAATGAAGATGGTACACCAAATGCCATTCCGGGTCATAATCTCACCTTATCTGCCGTTGGCGCCTTTATCCTTTGGTTTGGTTGGTTTGGATTTAATCCAGGCTCTACCTTAGGGGCAGTGGGTAAATGGGATTTAATCGGTTCTGTGGCCACAAACACCTTCTTAGCGTCTGCATCAGGAGGAGTTGCGACTATGTTATACACATTTATGCGCTACAAGAAAGTGGATATTACGATGGTGATCAATGGGGTTTTGGCAGGTTTAGTTGCCATTACGGCTGGTTGCAATGTGGTTAGCGCGGATTCAGCTTTGATTATTGGTTTTATCGCGGGTACGATTGTAGACATCGCGGTAGTGGTTGTAGACAAAATGAAAGTAGACGATCCGGTAGGTGCTGTTGCCGTACACGGTGTGAATGGGTTCTTTGGAACCATTGCCGTGGGTCTGTTTTCTCAAAAGAATGGATTATTTATTACCGGAGAAAGTGCTCAATTCATCACGCAATTGATAGGAGTTTCTGTTATTTCGATTTTCTCTTTTACCTCTACATATGCGATATTCATGGCCTTGAAAAAGACGATGGGCATTCGTTTGAGTCATAAGGAAGAATCAGCGGGAATTGATGCGGTGGAGTTTGGTGTGGAATCATATACAACATTTGAATAAGAACCATGAAAAAGATAGAAGCAATTGTCAAGCCGTCTAAATTAAAGGCCATTCAGAAGGGCTTAATTGACGCAAATATTCCGTGTATGACCGTGGTTCCAGTACGTGGAGCTGGACTCCAGCAAGGCTATTCAGAGATTTACCGGGGTACAGAAAAGTCGATGATTTTATTACCCAAGGTGATGATTATATGTGTCGTAAGCGATGAAAACTTAGAAAAGTGCATCGATGTCATCTTGGATAACGCCTCCGAAGGCAATGTAGGTGATGGCAAAATCTTCATCTACGATGTGCAAGACGCGATTCGGATACGAACTAAGACGAGAGGGGTTGAGGCGATAAGGTAGTTATCAGTCGCTAGTCATCAGTCGCTAGTCGACTTTAAGTGAAAATAAATGATCTAGTTTCAGTCATTATCGATTTGAAGCTAGGTCATTTTTTGTAGGACACATACTCATCATAATCTCACCTT
>JAIXRT010000227.1 GCA_027485075.1 Cytophagaceae bacterium | reverse complement strand
TTCCTCAGGTTGCCTTGATTTAAGCAAGTCCGGCGAATTAGGGTTTAATCAAGCGTATCAAGTTATCCGCGATCATTGCAATTAATCGAACCGTAAGTGCTTAACTGATTCACCAGAACTAGCCAGTTCGATTAAGGAATCGATACCAATCTGCAAATGTGATTCCACGTAACTCGTAGTCACTTTTTTATCTGATGCCTCCGTCTTTACTCCATCCGGGGTCATCGGATTATCGGAAACCAATAATAAAGCACCGTGAGGTATTTTGTTGACAAAGCCTACTGTAAAAATTGTCGCTGTTTCCATGTCAATTCCCATCGCACGGATATCAGACAAATACGTTTTGAACACCTCATCGTGCTCCCAAACACGCCGATTGGTGGTATAAATCAAGCCTGTCCAATAGTCAAATTCATGTTTCTTGATCATCGACGAAACCGCTCGCTGCAATCGAAATGAAGGTAAAGCAGGCACTTCTTTTGGCATGTATTCATCGGAAGTCCCCTCCCCGCGAACTGCGGCAATAGGTAAAATCAAATCACCTAAATTTAGATTTTTCTTTAATCCCCCACACTTACCTAAAAACAAAACAGCCTTAGGACTAATGGCAGAAAGGATATCCATAACCGTTGCGGCCATGGGAGAACCCATACCAAAATTTATAATCGTAATATTATTTGCTGTAGCTGTTTGCATGGGACGATCTTGCCCGAATATGTCAACCTGGTATTTGGCCGCAAACATGTCCACGTAATTTTTAAAATTTGTCAATAAAATATATTGACCAAATGATTTAATGGGCGTACCCGTGTAGCGTGGCAACCAATTCTGTACAATCTCTTCTTTCGTCTTCATATTTTGATTCGGTGTAATGTAAATAATCAACAAATAGCTTAATTTAGTCCTTTCGTTGGCTAAAAACTATGCGCCCGTCGGCAGAACTGAAATTGCTCTTTCCTGAATTTGAGTATAAATTAACGCAAAAGGATGGAAAACTTTTCATTTATGATGGGATTGCCAAAAAATATAGAGCACTGACACCTGAAGAATGGGTGCGCCAACACTGTTTAAATTACTTGACCCAACATCTAAATTATCCGACTTCGATTATACAAATTGAACGTGGGCACGAGATAGATCAAATGCAACGAAGAACTGATATTCAGGTTTTCGACAAGCAAGGAGACGTATTTATGTTGATTGAATGCAAAGCACCCCATGTGGCGTTGACGGCGCAAACGTTTCAACAAATCAGTCAATATCAAAAGAAAAACGCAGCACGCTTTTTGGTATTAACGAATGGCTTAGCACATCAAATTTTTGAAATTGATTATACCAAAACAACAACAAACCAATTAACGGAATTCCCCCTTTACCTATGAAAAAAACCAGTTTAATTATCCTTTCATTGATGTGCATGACCACATGGATGTACGGTCAAAAAAAATCCACAGATTCAAACCGTCCTGCCTTGGTCGTTGGCATTGTCGTAGACCAAATGCGTTATGATTATTTATACAAATACGCAGACCGCTATTCAAATAATGGATTAAAGCGCCTGATGCGCGAAGGGATGAATTGCCAAGATAACCACTACAACTATGCACCTACGGTAACCGCAGCTGGCCATGCCAGTATTTATACCGGTACGGTTCCGGCCGTTCATGGCATTGTGGGAAATGAATGGACGGACGTTGCCTCAGGCAAAAAGGTGTATTGTACAGATGACAGTACCGTTAGTACCGTAGGAACTACGGGAAAAACAGGTTTTATGTCGCCGAAAAATATGTGGACTAGTACGATCACCGACCAATTAAAATTAACTCAAAACTTCAAATCAAAAACAATTGCAATTGCGTTAAAAGACCGCGGTGCAATTTTACCAGGAGGTCATTCCGCTGATGGAGCCTATTGGTATGATTCAAAAGAAGGACGCTGGATTACTTCCAGTTTTTACATGCAATCACTTCCTAGATGGGTTCAAACATTTAATGCGGAACAGCGTGCGCAAAAGTATACCAAAGCTGGATGGAACACCCTCTATCCTATCCAAACGTATACGTCAAGCGGACCAGATGATTCTCCTTATGAGACAAAAATGGCTGGTGAAACAGCGCCAGTTTTCCCACATACCTTACAAGGTGGAAATCCATTGGAATTAATTCGCACAAGTCCTTACGGAAATACCTTAACGAAAGATTTTGCGATCCAAGCGATGACTGAGGAGAAATTAGGTAAGAATGGGACCACCGACTTTTTAGCTGTGAGCTTTTCATCTACGGATTATGTTGGCCACAGTTTTGGCCCTCAATCCATTGAATTAGAAGATACTTATTTACGTTTAGATCAAGATATCGCCGAAATCTTAACGTATTTGGATAAAAATTACGGTAAAGATCAAGTACTCGTATTCCTTACTGCAGATCATGCCGTAGCGGAGGTGCCAGGTTATTTAAATAGCCATAAAATGCCTGGTGGTGTTTTCGATCGTGTTAAAGCCATGTCTGATATTAAAAAGGCAACGCAAGAGGCTTTTGGCCAAACAGATTTAATCATCGGCGAAGACAACTCCCAATTGTACTTTAATAAAGCTGTCTTAGCCAAAATGAATATTGATCGTGACAAACTGATTCAGGTCGTTAAACAATCGCTTAAGAAACAAGCTGGCTTTCAAGAGTTAGTTGACCTACAAAACATCGCCGGGGCAAACTTAAATAATCTATACACCACAATCATTCGGAACGGTTACAACCCAGATCGCAGTGGTGATGTGATGATTTTGTTAAAACCACAATGGTTTATCGGATACAAAACAGGTACTACGCACAGCACTTTGTATGCCTACGATACGCACGTACCCTTATTATTTTATGGCTGGAAAGTGAAGCCTAGCGAAGTCACTGAGCGTACGAGCATTAGTGATATTTCAACTACGCTGGCGAATTGGTTGCATTGCATGGAACCATCCGGAAGTATCGGTCAAATTATCCCTTTAAAAAGGTAGCCGCTAAATTAAAAACTAGCATTAATTGAAGATATTTGGCTAAATTTGCAGTCAATTTTTGAACATTATAAAGAAGTCACTATGAAAATTGCGGTTGTTGGCACAGGGTATGTAGGCCTCGTAACAGGAACATGTTTTGCTGAAACAGGAAATCATGTCACATGCGTTGATATTAATGCAGCGAAAATCGAGCAAATGAAAGCTGGGATTGTACCCATTTATGAGCCAGGTTTAGAAGATTTGTTTCATCGCAATACCGCCGAAGGACGATTGAATTTCACTACTTCATTGGTAGATGGAATTGCAGGAGCCAAAGTTATTTTCTTAGCCTTGCCAACGCCCCCGGGGGAAGATGGTTCTGCCGACTTAAAATACATTTTACAAGTAGCGAATGATTTAGGTCCATTATTGACCGAATATACTGTCATCATTGATAAAAGTACCGTTCCTGTAGGCACGTCTGAATTAGTTCATGCGGCGATTGCTAAAAAAGCTCTAGTTGATTTTGATGTTGTTTCAAACCCCGAATTTTTGCGCGAGGGAGTCGCGGTAGAAGATTTCATGAAACCTGACCGCGTGGTGATTGGAACAGAATCGGATCGCGCAAAAGAGGTAATGACTAGATTGTATGCGCCATTGGTTCGCCAAGGAAATCCAATCATCTTTATGGATGAACGCTCTGCAGAGATGACCAAATATGCAGCTAATGCGTTTTTGGCCACCAAAATTACCTTCATGAATGAAATTGCGAATTTATGTGAGAAGGTTGGCGCTAATGTCGATGATATTCGTCGGGGCATCGGAACAGACTCCCGTATCGGAAAACGTTTCTTATTTGCGGGTATCGGTTATGGCGGATCTTGTTTCCCGAAAGACGTACAAGCTCTAGCTAAAACATCTGAGGAAAATGCATACCAATTCCACATTTTGGATTCAGTGATGCGCGTCAATGAATTGCAGAAAACAAAATTAATGCCATTGATTGAAAGCCACTTCAACAATGATTTAGCTGGAAAAACGATTGGTATTTGGGGCTTAGCATTTAAACCGTATACGGATGATATTCGTGAGGCACCTGCGTTATATAACATTGAAGCCTTATTGGCCCTAGGCTGCAAAGTACGCGTATATGACCCAGAGGCAATGAAAAATGTCAAAGAGCTTATCGGCGATGTGGTAGAATATTCCAAAAGTCCATATGATGCCATTGAAGGCGCAGACGCCTTATTAATTGTAACGGAATGGCCACAATTCAGAACACCTGATTTCGAACGCATGGAAAGTTTATTGAAAAATAAAGTCATTTTCGACGGCCGAAACTTATATGAATTACCACAAATGCAAGAATTAGGCTACACATATTATTCAGTAGGCCGCAAATCTGTTATTTAACTTATGAAACGAATATTAATTACCGGAGGAGCTGGATTTTTGGGATCGCATTTATGTGATCGATTCATCAAAGAGGGCTATCATGTCATCGCGATGGATAACCTGATTACGGGTGATTTGAAGAACATTGAACATTTGTTCAAATTAGAACATTTTGAATTCTATCACCATGATGTTTCTAAGTTCATCCATGTACCTGGAAACTTAGATTACATTCTACATTTTGCCTCTCCTGCATCACCTATTGACTATTTAAAGATTCCTATTCAAACCTTGAAAGTGGGCTCTTTAGGAATTCACAATTGCCTAGGTCTAGCGCGTGTTAAAAATGCAAGAGTCTTAATCGCATCTACTTCAGAGGTATATGGAGATCCAACGGTCCATCCACAACCAGAGGAGTATTGGGGAAATGTGAACCCCGTGGGACCACGTGGTGTATATGATGAGGCCAAACGCTTTCAAGAAGCAATGACCATGGCATATCACACCTATCATGGGCTAGAAACTCGTATCGTACGTATTTTCAATACCTATGGTCCACGTATGCGCCTGAATGATGGCCGCGTACTTCCTGCATTTATTGGCCAAGCCTTGCGCGGCGAAGATTTAACGATGTTTGGTGATGGTTCACAAACGCGTGCTTTCTGTTATGTGGATGATTTGGTGGAAGGAATATATCGTTTGTTGTTGAGCGATTATGCCCAACCCGTAAACATTGGTAATCCTGATGAAATTACGATCAAGGAATTTGGTGAAGAGATTATCAAACTAACAGGAACGAGTCAAAAGTTGATTTCACTGCCTTTGCCAACGGACGATCCGAAACAGCGCAAACCAGACATCACAAAAGCCAAGGCTTTATTGGGCTGGGAACCTAAAGTAACGCGTGCGGAGGGTTTGAAAATTACCTACGAATACTTCAAGTCATTAAGCCCGGAAGATTTACATCGAATGGCACATCATAAAGAGTTTTAGTACAAACCGGGGAAACCCGGTTTTTTTATGCCTAACCGTAGAGACACGATACTTCGCGTCTCTACAATCAATAATAAATACACAGCCGTACATAAGGAATCGACGTAAATACGCCTCAAACTTTGGCAATCCTAAAAGGTTTGCCAAAGAAAAAGACGCGAGGTATCGCGTCTCTACAATCGATTATAAACCCACAGCCGCACCTAGGAAATCGGCGTAAATACGCCTCAAACTTTGGCAATCCTAAAAGGTTTGCCAAAGAAAAAGACGCGAGGTATCGCGTCTCTACAATAAAAAAAGGCTGCTCTTACGAGCAGCCTTTTTACTTCGGAATAGCAATATCTTAGTTGAAGATATAACGGATACCGAATTGTGCTTGCCAGCGAGAACCAAGTCCGAAAGAACGTTGGAAAGTCTCAGCTAAAGGTGTAGTACCTGCACGGTAAGGGAATTGGTAAACTGGACGACCAGTTGCCGCATCGTTCGTTACATAGTTCAATAAACCTGCACGCAAAGGTGTTTGGTTCAAGCCCCACTGTGGAGACATGTAGTTACCGAAGTTAAATACGTCTAATGTAAACTGTAAGGTGTTTTTCTTACCAGCAACATTAATGTAGAAATCTTGGATTACCTTGAAATCAAAGTTAGCAGCCCATGGTAACTCAGCACCATTACGCTCTGCATACTGACCACGACGAGATGATAAATACTTATCTTGGTTGATGTACTTATCTAAATCCGCCCATTGCTGAGCTGCTGTATACGTTCCTAAATCACGTAACAAAATCTCTGCTTGTGAACGAGGCACATAAATCAAGTCATTCGCATTTTGATTATCACCATTCATATCACCTGAATATGTGTATGAGAAACGACCTGCTGGAGCTACTGAATACGTAAAACCAAACGTAGTAGAAGCTTTCTCATTCAAGTAATTCAAACGGTATGAACCATATGCGTTGATACGGTGAGCCTGCATGTAAGATGAGTACGAAGCAACGTTCTCATTTGGATCACCTGATACCACACGGTCTCTCCATTGAGATTGTGCAATAGATCCTCCGTCATTCACTGAACGTGAATCCGAATTCGTGTATGATAAGGAAGCAAACAATCCATTATCAAACGACTTTGATACCGTAGCAGTCAAAGCATATGAATAACCTAAATTCGTGTTCTTGATTAAGATAGCATCTGAAATGTTTGGATTGTCAACCGTATTTCCAGTCGCAGGTGCATTCAAACCACGAGTACCACCATAAATTTGATTATTACGTGTGTTAGTTGGGATACCTGTTGGTGAAGCCGTGAAATAAATAACACGATTATCTGGACCAACTGCCTTCACAGTTGAATTAGGTAAGTTCACGTTCTCTAAGTATACCGCATTGATATCCTTTGTGTAAATACCTTCCAATGAAACTAACCAGCCATCACCCAATTGCTTATCCATCGCTAAGTTTGCACGGAACACTTGAGAGAATTTGAAATTCTGATCCGTAACCGCTAGGTTATAAGCTGTAGGCTGTAAATTAGTTAATGTACTTGCATTTGGCTTGTAAGCATCTACATTAGGTGTAAATGGATAGTTTCTCAATTCTGCCGCAGCAGTAACTAAACGAGATCCGAACAATACACCGTTGTTAGACAACTGATTCGACAACCATACATAAGGAACACGACCTGAGAATACACCCAAACCACCGCGTACTTGCGTCGTCTTATCATCTTTTACATCCCAGTTAAATCCGAAACGTGGAGACCATAAAACAGTAGTCTCAGGGAATTTGTTGGTAGCCAACTTCACTCCATCACGGAACGTTAAATTAGGAACAAACGAGTTTGTATACTTTGGCTCATCAAATGATGGGAACGAAGTCGCATCTCCACGTAGACCAAACGTTAATTTCAAACCCTTCGCAGCTGTAATCTCATCTTGACCATAGAATGATAAGGTATTACCCTTCATTTCAGCAAATGGGAAGTCAGCATAATTTGACCATTGAACTTGGTAACGTACAGGTGAAACAGTTAAATCACCACTAGCGGATTTGATAAACTCATCAATTGAACGGAACTGGTAACCACCGTAGTAGTTAGGAGCAAAACCGTTTTTAAATGCATTTGCTTCATAAGCAGCACCAAACGTGTATACATGCTTTCCTTTATAGATTGTTAAGTTATCTGAGATTTGGAAAATGTCAGAGTTCAACAAGTTATTCGCAGAGAATGGCTCGTAACCAAATGCAGTCATTTGGTTTAAGTTATTATTTCCAATATCCACCGTTGGGAATGGATTGTTATTCACCGGAGATTCACGATAGTCACGCATCGCTGTGTAACCAACTGTCAAATTGTTCGATACTGAATTCGAGAATGTCGAGTTCAATTCCGCAATGTATGAGTCTAAGTTGTTGTTGATACGATATAATGAACCTTGGAAAGGTAACACGTTAACCGATGGCGAACGACCTCCAGATAATGAACCTGAGTTCGAAGGAGAAATATCAGCAAATGAACGTAAGTAGTTATACTTAATATTCAATTTATGCTTATCAGAAATGTTCCAATCTAAACGAACGTTTGCTTTTTGTGAGAATTTCTCTCTATTGTAATTCTCGTAAGCACCTGGATCGTAATTGAATTTAGACAACAAGAATGATTTTAAACGATCTAAATCTTCAGCTTTCGCAATAGATCTATTCGGTTCAGTACCTGTACGTGTTGCCACAAAGTTTGAACCTGGATCTGTTTGCGCCTCTTGCTCAAATGATCCAAAAATAAACAACTTATTCTTAATGATGGCTCCTCCTACACGTGCACCAAATTGACCACGGTTGAATTTACCAAACTGAGAAGTTGCATCTCCGATTTTATTTCCTACCAAACCTTCGTTTGTACCAAAATAGTATCCTGAACCAGTCCAGTCATTCGTACCCGACTTCGTTACTACGTTGATATTTGCACCTGTAGCCATACCTTGACGTACGTCATAAGGAGCAATCAATACTTGGAATTGGTCAATCGCATCCACTGAAATTGGCGATGCCCCTGCTTGACCACCGATAGTTGGCGATAAAGCAAACGCATTGTTAAAGAACGCTCCGTCAACAGTTACGTTGTTATACAAGGCATTACGACCTGCAAAGTTCAAACCATTCGCACGTGGATCTAAACGCGCAAAATCACCTAATGAACGATTCAACGTAGGTAATGTAGTAATAGAAGAGTTTGAAACGGTTGTTGCCGCTCCCGTACGTCCTGAGTTAATCACCGAACTACGTGAAGCAACTACTTTTACTTCTTCTAACTGAGATTGACTC
>JAIXRT010000213.1 GCA_027485075.1 Cytophagaceae bacterium | reverse complement strand
GTAGCTAAGCAACAAATTTGCTACATAAAATCCGGCTAGTATAGACCAATTTTTTAAGCTTAGGGAAAAAGAATTTGAGTAGCCAAGCTGAAAAATAGCTTGGGGTATCGCAGCTGAGGACAAGATTGAAAGCGCCATGAGGGCAGCAATACCAAGTATACTTATTTGATCTGAGACAAAAAGGAGTAGTTCTGAAGTATTTATTTGCGGTAATGACCAAAAAATAATCCCTAATCCAAGAACCAGGCCACTCCCTAGATACCTCCAGGAAATGCTCGTTGACTGTTTGAATAAAACGATAAGTACGCCAAGGCCGATGCATAACAAGGAAAAGGAAATTGCCAGCGGCCAAGAGGAAGGTGCAATAACTGATAAATTATACGATTGCCGTACAAACAAGATAGTTGATTGCAATTGTAAAGCTTGGTTTTGGTCAACGGTTCCTTGGTCTGGAATTAGTTCGCTTATTTCATTGACTTGAATAAGTTCTGGTTTTAGCCAGAATAAAAATACGAGGCAACCGAGGCAAAGGAAGCTTAGAAGGCTAAGAACGATCGTTTGAATTTTTTGTTGCACGATTTCGGCTTGTATTTAAAAATCTAATTTCTGCATAAACTTTAATTCATTCAAAGAATCGGGCCGATATTGTCAAAAAAAAGGAGAAAAATACAATATCCGTTTTGCATATTGGAATTTACCCACTAATTTTGCAGTTCGAATGGATTTCTCATTTTCATATAATTAATTTTCAAATGGCAAACGCAGTTAATAAAGGGAGAGTTGCTCAAGTTATTGGGCCCGTAGTCGATGTAAGCTTCGAAGGAGAAGGTTCACATTTACCAGCGATTTTAAACGCTCTTTCTGTTACCAAATCAAATGGTCAGCATCTTATTTTAGAGGTTCAGCAGCATTTAGGTGAAGATCGTGTAAGAACAATCGCGATGGAGGGTACAGAAGGTCTTCAAAGAGGTCAAGAGGTAATCGACAAAGGAACTCCGATGACTATGCCTACGGGTGATGGAATTAAAGGCCGTTTGTTTAATGTCGTAGGAGATGCCATTGATGGTATTTCACAGCCTAAGTCCGACAAAGGCATGCCAATTCACCGTGCTGCGCCAAAATTTGATGAATTAGCTACAACTACTGAGGTCTTATTCACAGGAATTAAAGTGATCGACTTATTAGCTCCTTATGTAAAAGGTGGTAAAATTGGTTTGTTCGGTGGTGCCGGTGTAGGTAAAACTGTATTGATCATGGAGTTGATTAATAACATCGCGAAGGCTTACGAAGGTTTATCTGTTTTTGCAGGTGTAGGAGAGCGTACGCGTGAAGGAAATGACTTATTGCGTGAGATGATTGAATCTGGCGTTATTAAATATGGTGAAGATTTTAAGCATTCGATGGAAGCTGGTGAGTGGGATTTATCTAAAGTAGATCAAACTGAATTAGCAAAGTCCCAAGCTACCTTGGTGTTCGGTCAAATGAATGAGCCTCCTGGAGCACGTGCACGTGTAGCTTTGTCAGGATTGACAGTAGCGGAGCACTTCCGTGATGGGGATGGTGAAGGTCAAGGACGTGATATCTTATTCTTTATTGATAATATCTTCCGTTTTACACAAGCGGGTTCTGAGGTATCGGCCCTTTTAGGTCGTATGCCATCAGCGGTAGGTTACCAACCAACTTTGGCAACAGAGATGGGAGCGATGCAAGAGCGTATTACGTCGACGAAGCGTGGATCAATTACCTCGGTACAAGCGGTTTACGTACCTGCCGATGACTTAACGGATCCAGCGCCGGCAACAACGTTTGCTCACTTAGATGCGACAACGGTATTGTCTCGTAAAATTGCTGAATTAGGTATTTACCCTGCGGTGGATCCATTGGATTCATCATCTCGTATTTTGTCTGCAGAAGTTTTGGGTGATTCTCACTACAATACGGCTCAACGTGTGAAGGAAATTTTACAGCGTTACAAAGAGTTACAAGATATCATTGCGATCTTAGGTTTGGATGAATTATCTGAGGAAGATAAATTGGTTGTTTCTCGCGCGCGTCGTGTACAACGTTTCTTATCACAACCTTTCTTTGTAGCTGAACAATTTACAGGCTTGAAAGGCGTTCTAGTAGATATCAACGATACGATCAAAGGATTCAACGCAATCATTGATGGTGAATATGATCATTTGCCAGAAGCGGCTTTCAACTTGGTGGGAACCATTGAAGATGCTGTTGTTAAAGGAGAAAAATTGATTGCAGAAGCTTCGAAATAAGAAAAACTATGTTTGTAGAAATAATAACACCTGACCGTAAGGTATTCTCCGGAGAGGCTTCTGTGGTAACTTTACCAGGCGTGGATGGTTCTTTTCAAATTTTGAATGATCACGCGGCCTTGGTTAGTACGCTAGAGAAAGGTACACTTTCGGCGGATAAGGATGTTTTTCAAATTGAAGGTGGTGTCGTTGAAGTATTAAACAATAAAGTTTTAATCCTTGCAGAAGGCATAAATTAATCATCGATGAAACGAATTGCGATTTTATTTATAGGTTTAGGTTTGCTGTCATCTTGTTCAGAGAAAACGCAGTTAACAGGTTCTTTAATGACTTTAATTAAAGAAAACCAATTGCCTTTAGATAAAATTCAGTTTTATAATGACAACGCCTTGTTTTTGGAACGTGAACTAAACGCGTCTGATGCCAATGTAAAATCAGGTAAGGTGATGATTGTCAATGGTAAGTCGATTAATCGCGTGAATCTAGAGCCACAAACGCCAGGTGTTTTAGTGAAAGAATTACAAGATCAATTGTTGATTTCTTTCGAAGCTGGTGCGGGAATAGAGAAAAGCTTACATTTTGCTCCTGTTTTAGGCGAGCGTGGCGAGTATTACTATCAGTTAGTAGATGATTCGGGTAGCCCAACTTTTTCTCGGTTATCGTATGACGGCAATAAATATTTACTTTACAACAAGAAGAAGGTCCGCTTGCTCATAATGAAATCATCTTTTTCAGGTTTGAAGGTAAATAGTAAACGTATGCGTGGAAATCGAATCAAATAAGAATCGTTTATAGAATTTTCAAAATAGGATGCTT
>JAIXRT010000231.1 GCA_027485075.1 Cytophagaceae bacterium | reverse complement strand
TTTTGCTGAATCAAATGAGCAATTGGCTGCCAAAGTAGATGCTGCCTTGGCCAATGGTATCACACCTATTTTCTGCTGTGGCGAGAGTTTATCGTTACGTGAAGGGGGTGATTTTTTAGCTTTTGTAGCGGATCAATTAACGGCAAGTTTATTTCATTTGTCGGCAGAGGAATTCGGAAAAGTAGTCATTGCGTACGAGCCTATTTGGGCAATTGGTACGGGCTTAACGGCTTCAGCTGGACAAGCACAAGAGATGCACGCACATTTACGTGTACACATTGCTGCCAAATACGGTGCAGCGGTGGCGGATGATTGTTCCATTTTATATGGTGGATCTTGCAACGCAAAGAATGCGCAAGAGATCTTCGCAGGTCCAGATGTGGATGGCGGGTTGATCGGTGGTGCTTCGTTGATAGCAGCAGATTTCATTACAATCGCCAAATCATTTTAACTAGATGCTGCCGGCTTCATCCGCCGGCAGCGTTATTGAATGACTATGTTAGTAATCGCATTTGATGCCGACGATACCTTGTGGGTCAATGAACCTTATTTTCGCGAAAGTGAGGAGGAATTTGCTGCATTGTTTGAGGACTTTTTGCCCATGCATCAGACGCAACAGGAACTCTTTAAAACGGAGATGGATAACCTGGCCCTCTATGGCTATGGCGTGAAAGGATTTATGCTTTCGATGGTGGAAACTGCGGTGCGGATTACGGGAGGAACACTATCAGCGGAAGGAACTGCTCGAATTTTGGACATCGGCAAACGCTTGTTGGCCCGCGAAAATGAACTCCTAGAAGGCGTAGAAGAAGTTTTATCTACATTGTCTTCCAAATATCGTTTAGTTGTAGCGACCAAAGGTGATCTATTAGATCAGGAGCGAAAACTCCGCCAATCCGGTTTAGAAAAATACTTTCACCACATTGAAATCATGTCGGACAAGCGGACGGCAGATTACTTAAAGTTAATCAAGCACTTAGACATAGCCCCTGATCAGTTCATGATGGTGGGCAACTCCTTAAAATCGGATATCATTCCAGTCTTGGAAATAGGTGGACACGGCGTGCATGTGCCATTTCATACGACTTGGGCACATGAGGTGGTGAGTCATCCGGTGGTACATCCGCAGTTTCGGGAGGTAGGCCAGCTGGCTGATATTCTAGAATTCTTGTAAGAAAATTCTGTTTGGTGAATTTAAACGCCTTCTGCGACAACTTCCTTTACTTCAGGAATCATGCGCGTCATTAAAGTTTCGATACCAGCCTTTAATGTCATTTGAGAAGATGGGCATCCTGAACATGAGCCCTGCAATAATACTTTGACTTGGCCAGAGGCCTCGTCGAATGAATGAAAGGAAATGGCACCTCCGTCAGACTCTACCGCTGGGCGTACATATTCCTCTAAAACTTGCTTGATTTTACCGATAATCTCGGTATCCGAAACACCCTCTTCGTTGATAACTGCATCTGGCAAGACAAAAACAGGACGTTTTTCAGCAAAATACTGCTTCAAATACTGCTTAATACCAAATAATTCATCTTCCCAAGCCGCATTTTCGGTTTTGGTCAAGGTGATAAAATTAGTCGTAATGAATACGCGACTCACAAATTCAAATCCAAATAAAGCTACAGCTAGGGGCGAGTTTTTCTCTTTAGTTAATCCATCTGCCGGCTGCGTATAGTCAAAAGACATGCCTTCAGGCAACAATTCCACATTGAAAACGAATTTCATGGAATGTGGATTTGGCGTAGACTCGGTATAAATATGGATTTGGGGAGTAAGCATTATGGTAAGTTATGGAAGCGAAACCACTAATTTAGGAACAAAGTTTCCGAAAAATAAAAAAACCTGGCATGAAAATACCAGGTTTCTTAAAAAATCTAGAAAAAACTACTCAGCAGCAGCTTCTTTTTTCTTCGCTGGAGCTTTCTTCGCTTTTGGCGCAGCTTCAACGGCTACTTCAGCAACAGCTGCTTCAACAGCCGGAGCCGCTTTTTTCGCTGGAGCTTTCTTTGCTACAGGTGCTACCGGAGACGCTGCTGCCACTGATGGCAAAACGTGCACGAATGAACGACCCTTAAATCCTTTTTTGAATGCAACTACACCATCCGCTAAAGCAAACAATGTGTGATCTTTTCCAAGACCTACATTTTCTCCTGGATTGTGTGCTGTTCCTCTTTGACGAACAATTATGTTCCCAGCGATAACTGCTTGGCCTCCAAATAACTTAACGCCAAGACGTTTACTATGTGATTCGCGCCCGTTTTTCGACGATCCGGCGCCTTTCTTATGTGCCATGTTTTTTTATTTTATGCGTACAATACGCTAATGTTCAATTATTTAACAGAAATACCCTCAATTAACACCTGTGTCAAATCTTGACGGTGTCCATTCATTTTTTGGTATGATTTTCTACGTTTCTTTTTGAAGACCAAAACCTTTTCGCCACGAACGTGTGCTAGGATTTTAGCTTGAACAGTCGCACCAGCTACTGTGGGTGCTCCTACGGAAATCTTTCCGTCATTGTCAACAAGTAATACCTTGTCGATAACCAGTGCAGCGCCTTCCGCTCACGCCAAACGGTGGGTGTATACGGTACGGTCTTTTTTTTTTTTAAATTACTGCAAGGCAATATCTAAGATTGCGTACATTTTATATGTATCTAAGTGAAACAATCCCACGAGGCCAGCTCGTTACCTTTATAAAGCCTTTTAAATGGGGTCGCAAATATAAAAAGTATTTAGAACAAAGGCAAACCCTAGTCGTAAATAAATTCTCCGTACGTACTTTTTATTGTCAATTTCTTGACTGGAGCCGCCTCCACACGCCCCACAATTTGAGCCGGAATGCCAAATGACTCCGAAATCTGAATAATCTCCTCCGCAAATTCAGGCGCCACATAAATCTCCATCCGGTGACCCATATTAAACACCTTATACATTTCCTGGAAGCTCGTACCGCTCTCTTTTTGAATCAAATCAAATAACGGTGGAATCGGAAATAAATTATCCTTAATCACATGTACGCCCTCCACAAAGTGCATTACTTTGGTCTGCGCACCACCCGAACAATGTACCATGCCGTGAATCTGTGCGCGCATTGCGCCCAGAATTGCCTTAATAACCGGTGCATACGTACGTGTTGGCGACAAAATTAATTGGCCTACATTTAAAGGCGTACCCGGTACCGCTTCTGTTAAAGAACGGGATCCCGAATACACTAAATCGGAAGGAACCGATGGATCAAAACTCTCCGGATATTTGCCAGCTAGGTAATTGCCCAACACGTCATGACGCGCGGAAGTTAGTCCATTGCTGCCCATTCCTCCATTGTACGTCTTTTCATAGGTCGCTTGGCCATCTGAAGCTAGGCCAATAATCACATCGCCAGCCTGAATGTTGCCATTCGAAATCACATCCGAACGTTTCATCCGACCAATTACCGTACTATCGACAATAATCGTACGGACCAAATCCCCCACATCAGCCGTTTCGCCACCGGTACTATATATGCCTAAACCGTTTTCCCGCAACATTTCTAACACCTCTTCGGTCCCATTGATAATCTCCGCAATCACTTCGCCTGGAATCAAATTCTTGTTGCGACCAATTGTGCTCGAAAGCAACATTTGTTCCGTCGCTCCCACACAAATCAAATCGTCTGTATTCATCACGACCGCATCTTGTGCAATCCCTCTCCACACCGAAATGTCCCCTGTTTCTTTCCAATACAAATAGGCCAAAGACGACTTTGTCCCCGCTCCATCCGCATGCATGATGTTGCAAAAATCCGCATCTCCACCCAAAACATCCGGAGATATCTTGCAGAAAGCCTGCGGAAATAAGCCCTTATCTAGCTTGGCAATGGCCTTATGAACATCTTCTTTAGAAGCCGAAACTCCCCGTTGCATGTAGCGATCGGTTGACATAATTACGCTTGATTTAATTGAGCAAATTCTTTGGCAAAATACGTCAGAATCACCTGAGCGCCCGCCCGTTTAATCGATAATAAACTTTCCAACATCGCCTTCTCGCCGTCCAGCCAGCCATTTCGAGCGGCCGCTTTAATCATGGCATATTCGCCAGAAACATTGTAGGCGGCAATCGGCAAGTGACTATTTTCGCGCAACAAGGCAATGATATCTAAATAGGCCAAAGCGGGCTTGACCATGAGAAAATCCGCACCTTCCGCCTCATCTAATTCCAATTCAATTAACGCTTCCCGACGATTCGCAGGGTTCATTTGATAGGATTTTTTGTCTCCAAATTTAGGTGCCGACTCCAAGGCATCCCGGAACGGGCCATAAAAAGCAGAGGCATATTTAGCTGTGTACGCCATGATACCCACATTCGAGAATCCGGCTCCATCTAAGGCTTCGCGCAAATAACCCACCCGACCATCCATCATGTCTGATGGGCCGATTAAACGCGAGCCTGCTTGCGCTTGCGCAATGGCCATTTTGGCTAAAACCGGCAAGGTTTCATCGTTTAAGATTTGACCATCTTGCACGATTCCGTCATGCCCATCCGAACTATATGGGTCCATAGCCACATCGGTCAATAAAGATATCTCTGGAAAACGGCTCGAAACCGCATGAATCGCGTCTAAATACAATGAGCCTTTTCGATGACTTTCAGTGGCAATGGAGTCCTTTAATGACTCCTCCACCTGCGGAAATAAGGCAAAAGAACGAATGCCTAAATGGACACATTCATCGATTTCTTTCAACAATAAATCAACAGAATAGCGATTAATTCCCGGCATAGAGACGATTGGCGTCTTTTTGCCCGAACCAGCCTGAACAAATAGTGGGAATAACATGTCTTTCACCGACAGGCGAGTCTCCTCGACCATATCACGAATGACAGCACTTTGACGATTTCTACGGGGCCTTTGTAGCATAACGATGAATTTAAGCGACAAAGGTAGGAATTTATTGCGGCAGTTTGGACAGGATCTCGCTTAATTTCAACTGTACTTGTTGGAGCGCCGCCGCCTGCTCTGCAAATTCACCTCGAGTCACAAA
>JAIXRT010000265.1 GCA_027485075.1 Cytophagaceae bacterium | reverse complement strand
TTGGCCATCATTATCGCCCCCCACCGTTAGGCTGGTCGCATTTGTTCTCAATTGAACATTCAACGAGGTTCCCACAAAGTTACTTCCTGTAACTGAGGATCCTCCATTTGCTAATAGATCCCCACCAATACTTAGACCTCCTAGCGCTGTAATTGAAATAGCACCTGCGTTACCGCCTCGATAACCAAAAAAGTTATTATTGACCCCTTTCGTACTAATGGATTTACCTGAAGCTAGATTAAATGAACCGCCAGCCGTAATTTCCATGTTTGCACTTGGAAATGGAGTTCCTCCATAAGACAGATCAGCCGCCGTAGTCGTAAAATTTGCATTAAAATGAACATCACCGACACTATTTAAGCGTAATTCAATTCCGCCTACTGTGCCAGGTTGTGTAGAAAATAGGCTCATGGGCTGATTGAGTTGAAAATCAGCTCCCGCATTAAATGTCAAATAGCGAGATGCCACACCCGTGTAAACAGGAGCAATCGGTTCATCCACCACAATAATCCCGGCTTGAGATGCACTCGCCAAACTCGAATTGATAACCACCCACTGAAAATTTGCAAATTTTCCTGCCAACAAATTCAAATCCCCTGCGTTGATATTGGCATTTTCATCACTTGGATTAAATGTATTTACATTTCCCGCTAAGGTCCAAACCCCATTCGACGTAGGTTCATTCGAAATACGCACATTGGCCCTTCCTGTCGTAGCATTTGCTGCACCTGTAGGAACTACTTCTCCACTCGCTAAATGAATAGGCGCATGTTTGGCTAATGCCGCCGTATAGAAGCGAATTTGATCTTTTTTATCTTGCGTAAGTGTAGCGCTTGAGCCGATAAAGAACTGACCTGCTGTTCCACTTGTCCCAGCAGAAAAATCTCCCTCCCAACCATAAATTTTCAACATTTTAAAATTGAAACTGCCCAAAGCCCCTACCCGAAGCGCATGCGGAGTTGTGGGACCCAATAAAATGGATGAATTTGCACTCACACTTACGTTGGCAAGCGTTTGATCAAACCCATTCGTCTGCAATTCTCCTCCGTTTAAACTTAACGAATTGGTGATTTTAATCGCATTCGCGACACCTAATCTCAGATTACCCGCGGTTATTTTCGTTGAACCCGAATACGTATTGGCAGCGTTGAGACGTAGACTCCCAGTCCCTGTTTTTTCCAAGGCACCCGATCCAGAGACAATGCCATCAATTGTTAAATTTCCCGTAGAAGCAGCGGTTCTTCCTACGGTCCATAAGGCACTCGTGTTCGTAATGTTTCCGGTAACGTTGAAGTCAGATTCATTATTCCAATACACATTGGCTCCATTCAGGGTAATATTTCCCGACCATGAACTGGCTCCATTTTTGGTAAGAAAGGATCCATTCGGTGTAATAACTTCACTGGTCATACTTAGGGTTTCACCGGCTATTGTCAAAGTCCCATCAAGGGTAAGATTAGCCGTTGACCCCAGGGTAGTACCTGCCAAATTTGACCCGAGTGCCAAATTATGTTTGATCACTGTTTGACCATCCGTTAAGGTCGTAATTCCATTATACGCATTAGCCCCATTCAAGGTTAATATACCTGCATTGTTTTTTCGCAAGGTAGCATTCCCTGTCACGATTTCTCCGTTAATCGTTAAATTTCCAAGGTTGTTAAATATAACATTGGTATTTGTTCCCTCCAAAGCCGGTCCAGATGGTGGACTGATTGCCAAACTTGCTCCTGTATTCACGTAAATAGAAACATCCCCCAGTAAGTTAACTTTGCCTATCCATTCATTGCTGCCCGACATTCCTTGCAACGCGCCCGTAGCAAAAGGCAGATTGATAGACAAAGGTTCATCCACCACACGTACATTGTGTAGTTGGAGCAAACCTCCATTAACAATAGTAGCCCCCTGGATAGATCCCAACGATAAGGCATGACGAATCGCCAATGCTCCTCCTGAAATGGTCGTTGTCCCCGTATACGTATTAGCTGTTAATTCGAAGGTAGCAGAACCAATTCCAATTTTTTCTAAATTAACAACACCAGCTCCATCTTCAATTAACCCACGAAAAGCAGCTGAACCACCAAACTTCAACAAAACTGGCGTAGCAACACCGTTGGTAACCTTACTCGTTTGCTCACCTCCCAAGGAGGCCAAAGTGATGGATTTACCATTTAGATCCAATTCAGTGGCAGGAAAGAGCGTTAAATTACTTAACTCAGAAATTGCTTTGTCTGATAATAACACAACTCGTCCCGCTTTTATGTTGGTCGTACCTTTATACACCTGAATTCCACCTATTCCTAAAACTCCTACGCCTTCCTTATCCAGATTATTTCCGTATAGGACCCCACCTACAACACCATCATTCACCCCGCCACCTGTAGTCAATTGGGTATTACTCGTTCTCAAGATAATATTACCCGGACCAAATGAACCAGGACTACCAATGGTACTCATACTCGCATTCACATCCGAGCGAATGCTCAAACCACCAAAGCCACTTAAACTTATATTACCGCCACTACCAGCCTGATAACTCGCATTAAACGCATTACCCCCCTGACTGCTCAGCACCCCACCGTAATCCACATAACTCGCACTGCTGCTGATAGTCAAGGCTCCGCCAGTAGCTCCATTATAACCACTGCCTCCCAAACTCTGGATACTCCCCCGCAAGAGAACACCATTCACCCCACT
>JAIXRT010000200.1 GCA_027485075.1 Cytophagaceae bacterium | reverse complement strand
TCTCTTTTAAATGCTGTCGTTGCCACGGCAGGTAATTCGAATTCATATTTTTCGCTGAAAGCCGATTTACGTAAGAAGCTTTTCAAATGCTCCGTTGAATTAGCTAAAGCATCTGCTACGAGATTTGCCATGCGCGTCGCACCATATGGCGAGAAATGCGTGTCATCTGCTACGCCTTTCATGAATTTCTTGAATATGCCTACGGGATAATGCAAGAATATTTTTTTCGCGCCCTCTGCTCCCTCTTGTTGGATAATCGCTTTGCTTGCCTTCTCTACATCAATCAACAACACTTTTTCCTGCGCTGCTACTTCGCGAACTACGGCCGGATAATCAGCATGTTGATCTACAAAAACACCCGTAGAATCAAATTTTCGTCGTTGTGTCGGCGTTAATAAAATTGGGGTAGCACCTGATGCGCGCGTTTCCTTCACGTAGCGAATCAGATTGGAACGAAAATCTGTTTGAGCTGGTGCATACCGAGAGGTATCACTTACTTTGGCATCATTATGGCCAAACTGAATGAACACATAATCGCCTTTTTTTAATTGAGCTTGCACTTTGGCCCAGCGACCTTCACGGCGGAAACTTTTGGTACTCCGACCGTTAAACGCATGATTTTGCACCTCCACTGCCTCATTGAATAGTTTTGCGAACGGCATTCCCCATCCAGTCTCTGGAAAATCCGCAGGAATCTTGTCGGCCATCGTGGAATCGCCAATCAAAAATACCCGTAAAGGCTCAGAGGCATTGAAACTGAAAAGTAAAATGGTGCTGATGATCAGCGCGAAACGAAATCTCATAAGGTCTTAATTTGACCTTAAAAGCAATTCGAATGGCTTTTTTACTGATGATTTAGCGATTAATCGCCACCGAACTCAAGATTGTTTGAATGATTTGCAAACTCGTGATGTTATCCGCCTCTGCCTCGTAAGTCAAAATAATCCGGTGATTTAACACATCCGGCGTCATTTCCTTGATGTCTTCTGGTAACACATAATCACGTCCTGCTAAGTAGGCCATCACTTTGGCAGCTAAGTTTAAATGAATACTTGCACGCGGAGATGCACCAAATTGAATGTAATCCGCCTCTTTCGTCAGGCCGTAATCCGCCGGATTTCGCGTCGCAAAAATCAACTCAATAATATATTTTTCTAGCGTCTCCGAAATCGTAATTTGATTGATCTCTTTTCGAATTGCCTGAATATCCGGTAACGTTAAAATCGCCTTTGGCTCATACTGGAAATCCATGTTAGACATCTTTCGCATCACCTCAAGCTCCTGTTCCTTATCCAAATAATTAAGGAAGACTTTCATCATAAAGCGGTCTACCTGTGCTTCTGGCAATGGGAAAGTACCTTCTTGCTCAACGGGATTTTGGGTAGCTAAGACAAGAAATGGCTTGTCCAACGGATACGTAGTTTCACCAATCGTCACCTGCTTTTCAGCCATGGCTTCTAATAAGGCGGATTGCACCTTTGCGGGTGCCCGATTTATTTCATCCGCTAGTATAATCTGAGCGAAAATAGGCCCCTTTTTGACTTCAAATTCATTTTTTAGCGGATTGTAAATCATCGTACCCACTAAATCCGATGGAAGTAAATCGGGAGTAAATTGAATTCGCTGAAAATGTAAATCTAATATTTTGGCTAATGTATTGATTGTAAGCGTTTTGGCTAGCCCAGGCACACCTTCTAAGAGTACGTGTCCACCCGTAAATAGACCCACAAGTAGGCGGTTTATGAGGCGTTCTTGCCCAACAACCACTTTACCCATCTCGTCAATAACCGCTTGAATTTTTTCTCTTGGTGTCATGTTACCATTCGTTTAAACTTGCTTGCCAGGCACATTTTCAAGTGCAAAAATACGCAAAAGTGTGCATAAGTAGTCCTGCTTAATCTGCAGACCTTATTGTAGTTTCTTGTACCGAATTCGTTTCGGAGCCACATCCCCTAATCGTTTTTTCCGAGCCTCCTCATATTCTGAATAATTACCCTCAAAATACGTCACCTGAGAATCTCCCTCAAATGCCAAAATATGCGTTGCAATACGATCTAAGAACCATCTATCGTGGGAAATAACCACCGCACAACCCGCAAAATTCTCTAAACCTTCCTCCAATGCACGCAGCGTATTTACATCCAAATCATTGGTAGGCTCATCCAGCAACAACACATTTGCACCCTCTTTCAACATCATCGCCAAATGTACCCGGTTGCGTTCGCCACCAGATAAATTGCCAATTTTCTTCTCTTGATCCGCTCCATTGAAATTAAACTTACTCACATAGGCACGGGCATTTGATTGTTTACCGCCAAGCATGATCCAATCATTACCGTCGGCAATGGTTTCATACACCGATTTCTCAGCAATCAGTTGATTATGCTCTTGATCTACGTAAGCTAATTTCACAGTTTCGCCGACCTCAAAACTTCCAGAATCAGGCTGCAATTGCCCTGTAATCAACTTGAACATCGTTGTTTTACCTGCACCATTTGGTCCAATAATTCCCACAATCCCTGCCGGAGGTAGTGTAAAACTCACATTTTCATACAGTAACTTATCACCAAAAGATTTGGAAACGCCTTGTACTTCAATCACCTTATTTCCTAAACGAGGACCTCCTGGGATAAATAATTCCAACTTATCTTCTTTTTGGCGATTCTCTTCAGAAAGCAATTTTTCATAAGCCCCGATACGCGCTTTTGATTTCGCTTGACGAGCTTTTGGAGCCATCCGAACCCATTCCAACTCGCGTTGTAGGGTTTTTTGTCGGCGAGATTCTGTCTTTTCTTCCTGTGCCAACCGGTTTTGTTTCTGCTCTAACCACGAAGAATAATTCCCTTTCCATGGAATCCCTTCGCCGCGATCTAATTCTAAAATCCAACCCGCTACGTTATCCAAGAAGTATCTATCGTGGGTCACTGCAATAACGGTTCCTTTGTATTGACGTAAATGTTGCTCCAACCAGTCTACTGATTCTGCATCCAAGTGGTTCGTAGGCTCATCTAACAATAAAACATCTGGCTCTTGAAGTAGCAATCTGCAAAGTGCCACACGGCGTTTTTCTCCTCCTGAAAGTGTACTGACCAAAGCGTCCGGATCTGGACAACGTAACGCGTCCATCGCTTTTTCCAAACGCGTATCTAATTCCCAGGCATTGCTGTGGTCAAGTTTTTCTTGAACTTCCCCTTGTCTCGCTAGTAACTTATCAAAGTCGGCATCCGGATCCGCAAACGCTTCATTGATCTCATCAAACTCCTTTAACAGGTTTTTAATCTCAACGACGGCTTCTTCAACAACTTCGAGTACGGTTTTATTGGGATCTAATTGGGGCTCTTGCTCAAGCAGTCCAACCGTGTAGCCTGGCGACCAAACTACGTCGCCTGTAAATGATTTATCTAATCCTGCAATGATACGCAAAAGGGTTGATTTACCGGAACCATTAAGTCCGAGCACCCCGATTTTTGCACCATAAAAAAAGGATAAATATATATTTTTAATGATCGTTTTCTGTGGAGGAATCACTTTGGATACACGCTCCATTGAAAATATAATCGTTTCGTTACTCATAAGGTCAATCGTGTTAGTTTGATTTGAACCTGCAAAGAATGTTATTTTTATGTAATTTTTTGAGTTTCTGTGGATGATTTCTTGATTTATTTATAATTTTTTAGATAAATTGAGGCTGGATTTAATGAGCCAAAGCGTTTGCTTGAAGCTCTTTTATAAGATTTGACATGAGCCACACCGTTAAAAATGAGTACGGATTTTGCCAAGACGGCAAAGTTTTTCTAAATGCCTATTTGGATTTCCCTTTACGTGAAATCGGTTTTGTTCGCGATACCGAACAAGAAGCACTCAATTACTTCGCCAGACGATTCGAATTAGCCAAATCCAAGGTTAATCAATTATCCAAAGAGGTTGAAGAGGTCCAAAATAAAGGATCCTACCTCACCAAGGTTGTTCAGATGAAAGCCTATTTGGCTACCTTCGATGGTCTAGGTGATTTTATCCCCCTGCTCAGCAAGTTAGATGAACTGGAGGAATTCCTTCGTGGACTCATCCAAAACAATCAAATCAAGAATCTTGAAATCAAGCGGGCCCTCATTGAGGATGCTCAAGTCATCGCAAACCAAGAGGATGTAATTTCGGCGACCGATGAGCTGATGGAATTGAAAGCCAAATGGGTAAAGACAGGTCCAGTTGACAAGCAATTTCAAGATGCCCTTTCAGATTCATTCCAAGAAATTATGGATCAGTTCTTCTTACGTAGAAGAACATTTTTTGAAGATAAAAACCGACAAATCGACGAGAAAATCCTCACATTACAAGGATACATCGATGCCGTACATCAATACCGCAAGTCAGACGACTTAGACGCAGCCATTATCAAAGTCAAAGAATTGCAAAAAGAATGGAAATTGGTGATTGGTCTTCCTCCAAAAAAGCAATCCATGCTTTGGAAGAATTTCAAGAAAGCCAATGACATGTTTTTCGAAAAGTATAATCGCATTAATGGCATTGAATACAAGCCTCGTGTCGATCCTCGAATTCAAGAACTAGTAGCTATGACTGGGGAGTTGGAATTGAAGTTGGGCGATCAAGTGAATATGCCAGCTACCGCGGATCTCGCAAAAGCTTACCTCATTAAATGGAAAGAGGTTACCGCACAAGTCAAAACGATTGATCGCAGTATGGCAGAGCGTTTCCGTAATGCATGCGATAAGATTTTCGAAATGAACTATTTGTTGCGCGTGATTTCATATCGCCATCCAGCTTTGAATGACAAGCCTCGGATCGAGCAATTGAAAATCATGATTAATCAGATGGATTACATGACCAAGAAGGAGCGAGGTGAACTTGACGATTTTATAGCTCAAGCGGAACGCGACCGACTGATGGATGATAAACCGACGCAGAGCAAAATCAATACGCAAAAACGTAAGATCAGCATGAAAGAGCTATTGCTCACCGGTTTTAAAGCTGAGCTAGACCAATTGCTAAACGCGTAACATCCCGATTTCTTGGCCCAATTTTGGCATATCTAGCCCATCAAATGTCCCTGAAGACATCATAAGTAGGTTGGCATTTCCCCACGTTTCCGCTAACAAGGAATTACGTAAGGTTTCCGCATCACGGATAACGCGTAAGCGAAGGTGCTTGAAATACGTTTGAATGACTTCTTCTTCAATCCGGTCCATGCGTTTGATTTCGCGCGCATGCTCACTTAAGTAAATGATAGCCTCATCTGCCAAATCCAAGGTGCCCGCATATTGGGGTAAAAAGGCCGGATTTAAGCTGCTAAATGTATGTAACTCCAAACTAGCAACTAATTTTCGAGCTGGGAATTGATTTTTCAATGCCTCCGTGGTCGCTTTTACTTTCGATGGGGCATGTGCAAAATCTTTATAAAACAATCCGTTATCTGCGGTAGCCACTAACTCCAATCGTTTTGCTGCTCCTTTGAAACTTTGAATGGCCTCATAAAAAGCCGTAGTCGAAACGCCTATTTGCTCGCAAATCAATCGGGCGCCATTTAAATTCTTCAACGTATGTTCGCCAAAAACCTGAATCGGATATGATTTGCCATCTTTTCCAATCAAAATCGTTTGGCCATCTTCAATAGTCGATGGATGTGCCTGATAGCCTTGCTTAGCGGCATGTTCCGGACAGCTATCTGTTAAGTCTGCCAGCACTTGGTCTGTCTCGTCAAAAAATAAACAGCCTGCTTTGGGTAATTCTTGAATTAATTGTTTGAATGAATCGGTATACGATTCAAAGGTTGGATATACATTAATGTGGTCCCAAGCGATGCCAGAGATTAAACAAATATGCGGCTGGTATAATAAAAACTTGGCTTGTCGGTCGATCGGAGAAGCTAAGTATTCATCCCCTTCAATGACGATGATTGGCGCATCTGAAAGCGAGGCCATCAGGTCGAATCCTTCAATCCGTGCGCCTACTAAATAGTCAAATGGTTTCTTAAGGGTTTTTAAAACATGTAAAATCATGGAAGTAATACTGGTCTTTCCATGACTTCCCGCAATCACAATACGCTGCTTGTTTTTGCTTTGCTCATATAAAAACGAAGGATATGATTCAATCTGAATGCCCAATTCCTGTGCGCGGAGTAATTCAGGGTTGTCAGCACGTGCATGCATCCCCACAATAACCGCATCTAAATCTGTTGTGATTTTCTCAGGAAACCAGCCAAATGCTTCAGGAAGAATACCATTTGCTTCTAAAAGGCTTTTGGATGGTTCGTAAATTTCATCATCGGAGCCGGTAATTTCAAATCCTTTGGCTTTTAAGGCAAGTGCTAAATTGTGCATGGCAGCGCCGCCGATTGCGATAAAATGAATTTTGGGCATAATAACTTAATCAGTAATTCGTTTGCAAAGTACATACTTTTATTGCAGTTTTGCACGTTTTTCCACAAACTCAAGTTCGCTTGAGTACAATTCATCTGACTGAATGAAAAATTACGTCGATCTAATTGATCAAACCATTGAGTTCCCCACGCGTGAATTCAATATCAATGAGAATAATGAGTTGTTATTTAACAACGTGCCCTTGATGGAAATCATCAAGCAATACGGTACGCCGTTAAAAGTATCCTATTTGCCGAAAATCTCGGAGCATATCGAAAATGCCAAATTGCTGTTTCGTAATGCCATTAAGAAATATAATTACAAGGGGAATTATACCTATTGTTATTGCACGAAGTCTTCCCATTTCTCTTTCATTTTAGAGGAAGTTTTGAAGCAACATGTGCATTTAGAAACCTCAAGTGCATTTGACATTCCCATTATTCGGGATATGTACAAACAAGGCAAAGTGTCGAAGTCGACCTATATTTTATGCAACGGCTACAAGCAACCTTTGTACACACAATATATTTCAGAGTTAATCAATGATGGGTTTAACTGTATTCCAATCCTTGATAATCTAAAGGAAATCGATTTCTATGAGAAGTCGGTGACTGCCGAAAAAGCTAATTTAGCAATTCGCATCGCAACCGATGAGGAGCCAGATTTCGCTTTCTATACGTCGCGTTTAGGTGTTCGTTATTCGGATGTGATTTCTTTATATGAAGAGAAAATTAAGCCAAATCCGAAGTTTAATCTGAAGATGCTTCATTTCTTTATCAACACAGGTATTAAAGATTCCGCGTATTATTGGTCGGAATTGAGCCGCTTTATTTACAAATATTGCGAGTTGAAAAAAGTTTGTCCTGAATTAGATTCAATCGATTTAGGGGGTGGTTTGCCGATTCAAACTTCGCTTCAATTTAACTACGATTACCAGTCAATGGTCGATGAAATCGTTGAATCAATTTCCTGGATTTGCAACAAGAACAATGTACCTGTACCGAATATATTCACTGAGTTTGGTTCGTATACGGTCGGGGAAAGTGGAGCTGTTTTATATGAGATTATTGATCAGAAGTTGCAGAATGATAAGGAGTTGTGGTACATGATCGATGGATCTTTCATTACGCAATTACCAGATTCGTGGGGTATGAATCAGAAGTATATCATGTTACCTGTTAATAATTGGAGTTCCCCTTATCAAAAAGTGAACTTAGGTGGATTGACTTGTGACTCGATGGATTTTTACAATACCGAAGCACATAGTTCCGATTTGTATTTACCTATATTTGAAGAGGATCAGGAACGTCAATATGTGGGCTTTTTCCACACCGGTGCTTACCAAGAATCTTTAGGAGGTTACGGTGGAATCCAACATTGCCTAATTCCTGCACCGAAGCACGTGATTGTGGATCGATTAGAAGATGGAACGATTACTACACGCTTGTTCCAAGAGGAGCAATCGAGTGGGACCATGTTACAGATTTTAGGTTATAATGAGCCTAAAGGTCCGATCGCAGAGGTTAAGCCAGTGATTAAAAAAACAGTTGTAACAGTTTAAACGATACCTTATGAAAAAGCTTATTGCATTCAGTGTATTGGCCGGACTACTTTTAAGTGCCTGTGCACAACCTTCTTACTGTCCTGCGTACGGGACCACAAAAGTAGAAGCCGTTAAAATTAAACGTGCTTAATCTTCAGCCCAATCGAAACTTTTCGTAACGGCTTTTTTTTTTTTTTTTTTCATATGCTGGCGTTTTTCCGCCGGCATTTGTTTTTTCCAGGTGTGCGCAATGCCCCAGTTTTTCCGAAGGTCATCTAGATTTTCCCAATAGCCTACGGCAAGTCCAGCTGCATAGGCAGCACCTAAAGCCGTAGTTTCAATGATCTTTGGACAAATCACCTCTTCACCAAGGATATCGGCTTGGAATTGCATCAATAATTGATTGACTACCATACCTCCATCGACACGCAAGGACGTAATTGGAATTCCGGCGTCTTTTTCCATAGCTTCCAATACTTCCCAAGTTTGAAAAGCGGTAGCCTCTAGCGCTGCTCGTGCAATATGTGATTTGTTGACATAACGCGTCAGTCCTACAATCACGCCACGTGCATCTGATTTCCAATAGGGAGCATATAAACCCGAGAAGGCTGGCACAAAATAGCATCCGCCGTTGTCCTCCACTTGGTTAGCTAATTTTTCGATATCGGGGCTATTTTTAATGATGCCCAAGTTGTCACGTAGCCATTGCACTAATGCGCCTGTGATCGCAACGGAACCTTCTAACGCGTAATGTACCGGCTCGTCACCCAGCTGATAAGCTACCGTGGTCAATAATCCATGTTTCGACGGCACAGGTTTAACGCCCGTATTCATGAGCAAAAAGCAACCAGTTCCATACGTATTTTTTCCTTGTCCAGGATTGAAGCAAGTTTGGCCTACTAAAGCAGCTTGTTGGTCCCCCAAAATTCCCGCAAGTGGCACACCACCTAAAACTCCTTTTGCGTGTCCATAGACTTTAGAGCTAGATTTGATTTCAGGTAACATAATTTTGGGGATGTTGAAAATGCCCAAGATTTCATCGTCCCATTGGCAGGTAGCCAAATCCATCAACTGGGTTCTGCTTGCATTGGTCACATCTGTGATGTGCAATCCCCCGGTTAAATGCCAGGCAATAAACGTATCCATA
>JAIXRT010000017.1 GCA_027485075.1 Cytophagaceae bacterium | reverse complement strand
CTGGAAAGCTTGCCGATTGCTCAGATAACGATCCTGAAACGTGTGAGATTTACCTTGTCGAGGGAGACTCCGCAGGTGGTACGGCAAAACAAGGCCGTAACCGTGCTTTCCAAGCGATTTTGCCTTTGCGTGGTAAGATTTTGAACGTAGAGAAAGCACAAGAGTACCGTATCTACGAGAACGAAGAAATTAAAAATATGATCACCGCCTTGGGCGTTTCCTTTGGAAAAGATGGAGACGAGCGAGCGTTGAACATGGATAAATTGCGTTACCACAAAGTGATCATCATGACCGATGCGGACGTTGACGGTAGTCACATTCGTACGTTAATTTTGACATTCTTTTTCCGCTACATGCGGGAGTTAGTGGATCGTGGATGTATTTACATCGCGCAGCCTCCGTTGTACCAGGTGAAAAAAGGCCAACAAGTTCGTTACGTATGGACGGAAGATCAGCGGACTCTTGCGATTCAAGAATTAGCTGGTGGAGGAAAAGAAGATAACGTAGGCGTTCAGCGCTATAAGGGTCTTGGAGAGATGAACGCGGAGCAATTGTGGGAAACTACGATGAATCCAGAGTCGCGTACCTTGAAGCAAGTAACGGTGGAGTCAGCAATCGAAGCAGATTTATTGTTCTCGATGTTGATGGGAGATGAAGTAGCGCCTCGTCGTGATTTCATCGAAAAGAATGCCAAATACGCGAAGGTAGACGTTTAGCCTGATGGAGTTTGATTTCAAATCCTATCATTTGCGTGGCATTCACGCGACTACGGAAGCGGAGAAACGATCGATTAATCAAGAGTTAAAAGATCTTTACGATTCCTTAACCGTGGAGGAAAAACGAATATTTAATTTGGAGCTTCAGAAGTTCTTGGCGACAGAAATGGGCCGACTGGGTTCTGATTATGAAGCGATCAAAAACCAAATTCCCCAAGCGTAATCATGAGTGATTCAAGATTAGATAAAATTATCAAAGCGTCAGAAGATTCCCCAAACGGGAATCTTTTGTCGTTCCTGCAGCCTAAAAATTGGAAGGTCAATTTGGTCGCACCACGTGATGCGGCACGCAAGCTCGAAAAGTCTGCACAAAAGGCGCAAGACACGATTGCCAAGTCTCGCTATATTTCGCGTGATATTTCGTGGTTGAAGTTTGATGAACGGGTGCTGGATCAAGCACGAGATACCTCGAAAAGTTTGTTTGATCGCCTGAAATTTTTAGCCATTACAGCCTCTAATTTGGATGAGTTCTTTACCATTCGAATGGGTTCTTTGTATAATTACATCGATTTTGGCAAGGAGCGTACCGATTATTGCGGTCTGCGTGAAACGCAATTTAAACAGGCGCTAATCACAACTGCCAAAGAATTTAGCGTCGAAAAACACCGCTTATTCATCGAAGAAATTTTGCCATTGTTCCCGGAGAATGGCTTATGTCTAGCTTCACTGGAGGATTTGACAGAGGAGGAAATTGCAGATGTAGGCATGTATTTTAATCGGACCATTTACCCGATGTTGACACCCATGGTCTTTGACCATACGCACACGTTCCCAAGTCTTCTGGCAAAAACCCTGATTTTTGGGGTAGTGACTGTAGGGTTTGCCGATAAGAAAAATACCAAGGGAAAAGCAGAGAAGGATCGCAAGATTTCATTCGTTCAGATTCCATTAAACCTAACACGCTTTTATGTGATCGAGCGTGACGACAAGGTTCTTTTCTTGTCCATTGAAAAAATCATTAGACATCACTTGCAGATTTTATACCGCAATGTGGAGATCGAATCAACTTCCTTATTTCGGATTACACGGAATGGTGATTTTGATGTGGTGGAGCATGAAGATGCGGAAACTGATTTTGTGGATGAGATCAAGAAGAAAATTAAAGATCGCCGCCTCGGACGTGTTACGCGTGTAGAAGTGGAGGCTGAGCATTCTGAATTCCTTCTAGGGGAGATGTTGAAGCGCTGGAACCTCGACAAATCGGATATTTTTGTCAAGAAATCCATCCTTGATTTTACATGCTTCTGGCAAATTTTAAAATACCCAGATTTCAAATCTAAATTAGCTTCGAACCCTGCTGTTGTGCCACCACTTGGATTGAAGTCGGTGCAAATCAGCGATATCTTCGAAACCATGAAGCGCGGGGATATTTTACTTCACCATCCCTACAATAATTTTGAGCCCGTTATTCAGTTGTTGGAGCAAGCCGCCGATGACCCCAATGTACTAGCCATCAAGATTACCCTATATCGGATTTCGAAAAATTCACGTATTGCGAACGCATTGTTGCGCGCTGCGGAACAGGGAAAACACGTGTCTGTGTTGTTTGAAGTAAAGGCGCGATTTGATGAGGAAAACAATATTCGGGAAGCGACTCGTTTACAAAAGGCTGGTTGCTTTGTGATCTATGGTATCCCTGGTTTAAAAACGCATACCAAATTATTGCAGGTCATTCGTAATGAAGGTACGCATGTGATGAGTTATGCGCATTTGTCATCCGGAAATTACAATGAGGATACGGCGAAGTTGTATACAGACCTAGGGTTGCTGACCACGGATTCGCGAATTACACAAGATATTTCAGAGTTTTTTAATGTAATCACGGGGCATTCGATGCCTACGCATTATGAGCATTTGATTACAGCACCGCGGGATATGCGTAATCGTTTGATTGAAATGATCAATCAAGAAATCGCAAATCATGCACAAGGATTGGCTTCGGGAATTTGTTGGAAGATTAATTCATTGCAAGATTTAGATACCATTGAGGCACTATATAAAGCCTCGCAAGCCGGTGTTCCGGTCTTGTTAATTATACGTGGTATTTGTTGTATTCGTCCACAGCGCGAAGGATTGTCTGAAAATATATTCATCAAATCGATCGTAGGAAATTACCTCGAGCATACGCGCCTTTATTATTTCCATCGTGCTGGTGAACCTAAAGTATATGGTGGATCAGCGGACGTGATGGTGCGCAGTTTTGACCGTCGGATTGAATCACTGTTCGAATTAGTGAATCCGCGCGCTAAATATATGGCCATCACCATTTTGGATTGGAACTTGCGAGATACCGTAAATTCGTATGAAATGCAAGAAGATGGGACCTATTGGAAGGTCGCGAGCGATGAGCCGTTTAACATTCACAAGGAGTTTTATAAAATCAATGAGGAAGATTTGATTGAAGAGATTACATTTGCAAATTACACCAACAACCTTACAACAAAATAAATGGAGAGATTTACAGGTCTATTAGGTATCGTCTTGATTTTGGGCGTTTCTTTTTTAATGTCTAACAATCGAAAGGCAATCAATTACCGTACCGTGGGCGTTGGTTTATTATTACAAGTTGCGCTGGCCGTTTTTATTTTAAAAACAGAAACGGGGCAAGCGACCTTTCAATGGTTAGGTGATTCGATTAATACGTTATTGGGTCAGGCCGATAAAGGAGCTCAATTTGTTTTTGGTTCTTTAGTTGATCGTAATTTAATGACCCAAGCATTCGGCGCGGGCAACGATTATATCTTCTTTTTCAAGGTAGTACCCACCATCATTTTTGTGGCGGTTTTGGTGAATATGTTCTATCACTTGGGCGTATTGCAGCGTGTGGTTTCGACTATGGGTAAGGGCGTACACTGGTTGATGGGCGTAAGTGGTGCGGAGGCATTATCGAATGTTGCGTCAACTTTCGTGGGTCAAGTGGAGGCTCAAATCATGATTAAGCCTTATTTGAAAAATATGACCAATTCGGAGCTTATGGCCTCGATGACGGGATCATTTGCTTGTATTGCAGGAGGAGTTATGGCGGTATATATTTCATTAGGCGTGCCTGCGGCGTATTTATTAGCCGCGAGTTTAATGGCTGCTCCGGGTGCTTTGGTGATTTCTAAAATCATGTTTCCGGAGACGGAGAAGTCTGAAACACAGGGCATGGTTAAAATGGAAATTACAAAGACGCATGCCAATTTAGTAGACGCCATTGCAGCGGGAGCCAGTGAAGGTTTAAAAGTGGGGATGAACGTGATTGCGATGTTGATTGGTTTTATTGCCCTCATTGCGTTAGTTGACCTAGGTTTAGGGCATATTGGCAATTGGATCAACTTACCCGAATTATCCATGAATTTAATTTTGGGAAAAGTATTCTCTGTATTTGCTTTTGCGATGGGAGTTCCTTCGCAGGATGTGGAAGTGGCGGGTGCATTGATGGGAAAGAAAATGGTGGTGAACGAGTTTGTTGCTTATTTGGATATGGTGAAGTTGAAGGATACGTTGGACCCGAAGACCATTGCGATAACGAGCTTCGCATTATGTGGATTTGCTAATTTTTCATCGGTTGCCATTCAGATTGGGGGCATCGGAGAACTAGCACCTACACGACGTTCGGACCTTGCCAAATTAGGCTTTAAGGCCTTGATTGCCGGAACGTTAGCTTCGTATTTATCAGCCACATTAGCCGGATTATTATTATAAGATGCGCATTGATCCCGAAACCGTCGAGCGAATAAAGCAAACGGCTGCAGTAGCAGACGTGATCGGGGATTATGTGACTATCAAAAAAAAGGGTGCCAATTATTGGGCGTGTTGCCCGTTTCATGGCGAGAAAACACCTTCGTTTTCAATCTCGCCAAGCAAGGGAATTTATAAATGTTTTGGTTGTGGTAAGGCGGGTGATTCTGTTCGCTTTATCATGGATATTGAGGGGCTTGGCTATGGTGAGGCGCTACGGCATTTAGCCAAAAAATACGGCATCGATATTCAGGAGGAGGAGATGACGGATGATCAGCTTCAGCGTCAAAATGAGCGCGAGAGTTTATTGATCATGCTCGAGTTTGCCAAAGAATTTTTCAAAAAACAATTATTGGATTCCGAGGAAGGTCGTTCGATTGCACTTCCTTACTTCAAGGAACGCGGATTTTCAGACGCTACCATTCAGGCTTTTGATTTAGGCTACAGTCCGGAGGGATGGGATGTGTTCCTGAAAACGGCCCTAAAACAGGGTTTTAGCCAAGAAATTATTGAGAAGGCGGGTTTAGTTACCAACAAAAACGACGAAGGAAAAGTCTATGATCGATTCCGGAATCGGGTCATTTTCCCCATTCACAGTGTGGCAGGTAAAGTGATTGCTTTTGGTGCGCGTATTCTAAAATCAGACGCAAAGAACCAAGCCAAATACCTTAATTCACCTGAAACCGAAGTTTATCATAAGTCGGCCGTTCTCTATGGCATCGCCCAAGCGAAGAATGAAATTCGACAAAAGGATGTTTGTTATCTCGTGGAAGGATATACTGATGTGATTTCTTTGCATCAGGCGGGCATCAAAAATGTGGTGGCTTCTTCTGGAACCTCATTAACCATTGAGCAAATTAAGTTGATTGCGCGGTTTACGAATCACGTGACTGTATTGTATGATGGTGATTCAGCGGGTATCAAAGCGGCCTTACGTGGGATGGATTTAATTCTCGAGGAAGGATTACAGGTAAATCTGGTGGTCTTTCCAGAAGGACAGGATCCTGATTCCTATGTCCGTTCGATCGGTAGTGAGGCATTCATTGAATACATTCAAAAGGAAGCTCGGGATGTCATTTCATTTCAGGCGAATCTCTTTATGAAGGAAGCTGGAGACGATCCATTTAAAAAAGCGGAGCTTATAAAAGAGATGGTTCAAAGTATTTCTAAAATACCGGACGCCATTCAGCGGAGTTTATTCATTCAAAAAACGTCTCAAATGATGCGTTTGGAGGAAGATGTATTGCTTGCGGAAATGAATAAGATTCATTTGAAGAAGATGAATCAACGGGCTGCCGGATCCGCGCCGCAAAGTATCTCCCCGCAAAATGAGGTAGATATGAACGCGCTTTTTGCAGCTGAGGCGGATGCCCCTGCGGAAGTTCAGAGTCTAGCTTTTTACCAAGAATCGGAGTGCATTCGTTTGCTAGTGAATTTTGGCCATTTAGAAGTAGATCCGGAAAAAGCACCCGGACATACATTGCTAGAATATCTATTGCATGAATTAGAAGATGTGAAATTTCAAACGCCTTTGATTGTGGAGATTTTAGGGATATGTCAACAAGAATTTGCGGCTAAGCGTGTGCCAGGTCCTGAATTTTATTTGCATCATGGCAATGAAGAGATTCAGCGATTTGCGATTGATGTGTCGTCTGATAAACATACACTTTCTTCCGTTTGGAAGGAACGGCATGAGATTCGCGTACGGGAAGACCATGAGATGTTAGAGGATTTAGCCTATAAAAATGTCTTACGTTTACGAAAAGTATATAATGATCAGCAGCTGCAAGATGTGATGGAACGGATGGAGAAGTACGCGGGTGATCGCAATGATATGAACGATTTATTGCTTGAATTCATCACATTGAAGGAAATTCAGAAAAATATTTCCCAGGAATTAGGTACAGTTATTGAAAAATAGCCTATTTTTGACAGGTTAAAATGAAAAGAATCCTCTCCATATTGCTATTTTTCGTGCTGCTTTATCAAGCAGGCGGATTTGCATTAAGCTATTTGGCGAGTGATCAAGATCATTTTGTCGCAGGGGAGACCATCACCGTTGAAATGCCTATTTCATTGCCTTATGCGACGGATTGGGATGTTCCGCAAGAAGTTTCTGGTGAAATTCAACAGGGAGATAACTTCTACCAGATGAAGGACCAACAGGTCATTGATGGTAAATTGGTTACGACCTTAGTTTCGGACCAAAGTGCCCGTGATCGCTTCTTTGATTTAGCTGCTCAGGTGAATGAGCATATGTCGGACCAACCAGAGAAGGCTCCTGCTAAATCTAAATTAATCAACATCTTAGTGAAAGAATATTGTGCACATGCGTCTGCATGGGTGCATTATATTATGGAATGGCCGACTAGTTCATTAGCGCCATCTCATTCCGTTTTAGCTACTACAGCGATTTCAGCTGATTTCTTCTCGCCGCCAAGGCAAGCTTAATTTTTTCGATACTATTCTTTTTCCTTGGATATCAATCCCGGGAAAATCTACGTGTATTTTAAAATTTAAGCATGAAAAATATCTTGATTTTATTTTGCCTTATCGGAATGATGGGGCAGGCATCCAGGGCGCAAATGCCGCATGATGCGATCTATATGAACAAAAAGTTAGGTTGTGGGGCTTTGATTTATAGTAATTCCTCAT
>JAIXRT010000119.1 GCA_027485075.1 Cytophagaceae bacterium | reverse complement strand
CGAACATCCAAATATTCCTTCGTGACAAAGTTTTTGGTTCGGTCCTCAATCGTTTCTTGAATAACATCTACAAATTCCATAGCATCCTTTTCTCCAAGGTGGAGTTTTTTATGCGCTAATTGATACAATTGAATTGATTTCGCTTCCATGTAGTAAATCTAATTCTTACTGTGTTGCGGCACAATTCGATATTTGAATAACGCAGTAATTATCAGTTTTTTATAACTAATGCCACGATCATATACGTTACAGCTCCTTGGCCAACCCAAAAAATAAACATCCATTTGATGAGCTCGCTTTTCGCTTCGGCAACCGTTTGATGTACAAAATCCTTGCTACTAAACTCCTGCGTAGATTCTTTTGCTTCCGCCTGAATTCCCTCAATGAATTTCATGCTATCGTGCTCATCTAAGCGAAATTTACCTCGAATGATGTGATATAATTTTCGGGTATGTGATTTCATATCCTAAAAGTAGGACAGTCGCACATACATGTCAATTCGATTTATGACTAATTTAGATCGCCTCAGAATCTATCACTTGAACTTTTCCCCACAAGTGTTTGTTGGCATCAATGAACTTCTTGTGCAAAGGGTGGTATAAATATTCGGATTCTTTGGCGGCATTTTCGAATACCAAAACGACAGAAAAAGTATAACTTCCGTCCGTGGCTCCTTTGTCAAATTCCGTAATGATTGGTCGGCCGACATGTGCTGATTCAATCATGGGTAAAGTTCCGAGTTGTTTTAGTGCAGCGAGTAATTGCGCTTTCTCAGCCTCATTTCCTGGGTTTTTAGCCCAAAATAAGACATGATGAATGAAGGTCATGGATGTTTTTTTGGTTGAAATTAAGCTAGCTGTGGCAGTTGCCATTCCGGCTTGTTGGAGGAAATTTCTTCTAGAAGTCATATATAGGTTTTAAATATTATTCAAGTCTACAATGGAAAATTTACAAAAGCAATTAATCATAACGGGTGCTACGGGTATGGTGGGTGAAGGGGTATTGCATGAAGCAATCCGCTCTCCCTATGTCAGTCAAATCTTGGTCATCAATCGCAAGCCTTGTGGAGTTAATCATCCAAAGGTCAAAGAATATCTACTTACTGATTTTTTGAAACCAGAAGAAATGCGTGAAGCTATTAAAGGCTATGATGCCTGTTTATTTTGCCTTGGCGTTTCCTCTGTGGGGATGAATGCTGAGGAGTACAAACAAAAGACCCATGATTTAACGCTAGGCTTCGCGAAGGTTTTGCAAGAGGAAAATCCAAACATGTCCTTTAGTTACATTTCTGGAGCAGGGACTGATTCGACAGAGCAAGGGCGATTAGCATGGGCACGTGTGAAAGGAAAAACTGAAAATGACCTAGCGAAATTGGGTTTTGGAGACTATTATTCATTTAGGCCAGCGATGATTAAGCCAACTCCCGGATTAAAAAATGCTTTACCATTCTATAAATATATTACTTGGATCTTCCCAATTTTGAGTGCGTTGTTTCCACACATGGCTTGTACGCTAAAAGAGTTGGGCGAGGCGATGTTGGAAGTTTCCATATTTGGTTCGGCTACCAAAACCATTGAAGGGAATGATATTTTGGCATTAGCTAAGCAAATGCGTTCGCGTTTATAGCTTTTTGGCTATTTTTGTAGGATACACTAAATGATAACTTGTGAATAAGAAAGTTGTACTCATGATTTTAGATGGTTGGGGGATAGCTACCAACCCAAAAGTTTCAGCTATTGATGCGGCAAAAACTCCGTTTATTGATTCATTATATACGAAATATGCGCATTCAAAATTGGAAGCTTCTGGCGAAGCAGTAGGATTGCCAGAAGGCCAAATGGGCAATTCCGAGGTTGGACACATGAACTTGGGTGCAGGGCGTGTGGTTTATCAGAATTTGGTTCGCATCAACAAAGCCGTTCGCGAAAATACATTAGGTCAAGAGCCTGAGTTAGCTAAGGCTTTTGATTATGCGAAAAAAGAAAATAAATCAGTTCACTTCATGGGCTTGGTTTCAGATGGCGGCGTTCATGCTCATATTGAGCATGTTAAATCATTATTGACTTCTGCATCTGAGGCGGGTTTGACAAATGTTTTTGTCCATGCATTTACGGATGGCCGCGATACAGATCCGAAGTCGGGCATGAAATTCATGACGGACTTGGTCAACCATACCAAGAAAACAGGTACTTCTGTTGCTTCGGTAACTGGTCGTTATTTTGCAATGGACCGCGATAATCGTTGGGAACGAGTGGCGCTGGCTTATCATGCCATGGTGGATGCTGAAGGTACGCCTACCCAGGATGTCTTAGCCGCTATTCAAGCAAGTTATGATGCTGGGGTGACAGATGAATTTATAAAGCCAATCATCGCTACGGATGCAGCAGGGATACCGTTGGCAAAAATCGCCCCAGGTGATGTGGTTATTTGTTTCAATTTCCGTACGGATCGCGGTCGTGAAATAACACAAGCTTTGACACAGCGAGATTTCCATGAGGAAAATATGTACAAATTGGATTTGTATTATCTGACGATGACAGAATATGATAAAGAATTCCAAAATGTAAAAGTAATCTTCAATGACTCGAACTTACCTATGACCATGGGAGAGGTGTTAGAGGGTGCGGGTAAAAAGCAAATTCGTATTGCCGAAACAGAGAAATATCCGCACGTTACGTTCTTCTTTTCAGGTGGTCGTGAGCAATTGTTTACCGGTCAAGAGAATATATTACGTAATTCGCCTAAAGTCGCTACCTACGATTTACAGCCGGAGATGTCGGCAGCAGATTTGCGCGATGCCTTAATCCCTGAGTTGGAAAAAGAAGAGGTTGATTTTGTTTGCTTGAATTTCGCTAATCCAGATATGGTGGGTCATACCGGTGTTTTTGAAGCAGTTGTTAAGGCTGTTGAAACGGTGGATTCATGTGCGGAGGCTGTAGTTAAAGCTGGTTTAGCGCATGGATATTCATTCATCATCATAGCGGACCATGGAAATGCAGATGTCATGATGAATGAGGATGGTTCACCTAACACGGCGCACTCAACGAATTTAGTCCCATGTATCCTAGTTGATAATGAATTTCATCCAGCCCTTCAAGATGGTAAATTGGGCGATGTTTCGCCAACTATCTTGAAGATGATGGGTGTGGAACAACCAAAAGAAATGACGGGGGTTCCCTTGTTTTAAGATTTAATAGTTGATAACTGACCATTTGATAAATAACAAATTTGGGAATTGTCAGTTTTACTATTTCTCTAATTACCTTTATTTTTATTAAAATCATTTATGGCTAAAGTTGTTATTTTTGGTAATACCAAAACCGCCGAATTGGCTCTTTATTATTTGCAACATGATTCGGATCATGAGGTAGTTGCCTTTTCGGTTGAGCAAGATTATATTGTAGAGCCCACATTTCATGGATTACCTTTGGTTCCATTTGAGACAGTAGAAGAAATATATTCGCCCAAAGAGTTTAAATTTTTTGCGCCTTTGACGGAAAAAAACATGAATCGGGTTCGGGCTCGCGTGTATGAGCAAGGTCTTGAAAAGGGGTATTCGTATATTTCCTACATCAGTTCTCACGCTACAGTTTTAACGGATCAAATAGGGGAGAATTGCTTTATTTTAGAGGACAACACAATTCAGCCGTATGTCAAAATCGGCAATAATGTTGTTTTATGGTCTGGAAATCATATCGGTCATCATGGTACGATTGGAGATCACGTATTTTTTACATCGCATGTGGTTTTATCCGGCGGATGCCAGGTAGGCGATTATAGTTTTATAGGTGTGAATGCCACCATTCGTGACCAGACGACCATAGGAGAGGGGACATTAATTGCCATGGGTGCAAATCTCACCAAACAAAAAACAGACCCTTGGAGTATTTGGAAAGGGAATCCTGCAGAAAAAGCTGCGATTTCAAGTAAGGATATTAAGATATAAAAAAAGCCCTTCGAAAAGAAGGGCTTTTTTTATTCAATCGGTTGGTTTGCCTCGTCCACAATCACAAAGATATCTTGTTTAGGTTTCTTCATGAGGTACTTTTCGCGGGCGTATTTTTCCAGTAAGGCAGGATTTCCGATAACCATTCGTTTCTCCTTTTCTAATTCTTTAATTTTTTGTTGGTAAAAGGCTTTTTCGGCTTTCATTTCGCTTAACTCGCTCCACAAACGATATTGCACAGTTAAATCATTCGAATCCAAGATAAACATCCAAACAAATAGGATGCTTGTTGAAATCGAATAGAAGCGATATTGTCCCCAAAAAAGCCTTTTGACAAAATTCATGATTCCTTAGAAATTCAATCCTGGGAAATAAGCATTTGCTCCCAATTCTTCTTCAATACGAAGTAATTGGTTGTATTTAGCCATACGGTCAGAACGAGATGCAGAACCAGTTTTAATTTGACCTGTGTTCAAAGCAACAGCTAAGTCAGCGATAGTTGCATCTTCAGTCTCTCCTGAACGGTGGGACATAATGTTTTTGTATGAATTACGTTTCGCTAAGTTAACCGTATCAATTGTTTCAGTCAATGAACCAATTTGGTTTACTTTAACTAAAACAGCGTTTGCTACTCCTTTTTCAATACCTTCTTGTAAACGCTTCACGTTTGTAACGAATAAATCGTCACCAACTAATTG
>JAIXRT010000018.1 GCA_027485075.1 Cytophagaceae bacterium | reverse complement strand
TTGTTTTTAGTGTTTTTTGCTTTTTTGGTGGGTTCTTTTGTGTTGTTTATAATTTGTTTTTTTGTTTTGTTGGGGGGGGGGGGGCGAGAACACAAAATTGAACGACCTTATTTGCCCAATATTTATTGCACGCCTTTTAAAAAATATGTCAGTTGAAGCTTTATGGAACGAGTTATTAGAAGAGGTCAATCCTCAGGATACAGAAGACGAAGATTTCGATTCTGTCCGAATGATGTTGGAGAACGAAATGAGTGAATCGTCGATTATTGATCTAAGTATTCACTACGGTGGTGGAAGCCTTACAGAAGGGAGACATATTCATATCAATCGCATCATGTGTGCTATCCATGCCTTTATTCGGGAATCTCGGCAAAATAGTCCGCTAAATAAGTGTTTAGTTCAACTTGTCGAAGATGAAGATTTATCGGGGGTTCTCGAGTGCCCGATTTGTTATGAAGAAGTAGACCACATCCGGACTGCTATGCTTGGATGCTGCCACGAGTTCTGCCGCCCCTGTTTGGAGCAACATATAGAGAAGAATAAAATGAAGTGCCCGATGTGTCGGGGAGAAATACAACAAATCACTGTTAGACAAGCGGAGGATTACGACGCCATTTGCGAGTTAGCCGCGAGAACAAACCAACCTAGCGTCGTCCCTAATGGCGAGTTCATTTATCGGGAGTTCGAATATGGCGAGAATTGAACGGTGATTCAAGGTTAAATAATAGATTTTTTTATCATAATATAGTATGAAGACGAAGACTCGTAAACGAAAGAACCATCGGAGAAAAACTTATAAAGGGGGATTATTAGAGTCGAATAAGACACATTGTAATAAAAAGGTCCCCATTAAACCATTCCAAGAGTTGTATAAGCAGGTAAATAAAAAAAAATACAGTAGCGGATTTAGTACATATAGTGGTGGCGGATGCGATTTATTCATATGGGTCAAAGGGAAAACGGACCCCCATATTCATGTTCACGGATTTACCGACAACAAGTTCTCTTATACGATTACTGGATTAAGGGTCCGTAACGAACAAGTGGAATTACCTGCACCAACGGAACAAGGATATAAATACGTATTGGACGAAATGTGTAGCCAACTAACCAACGGAAAACACACATCAACTAGTAAGCTATTTTACAGTCCTGAAAGAACCGTATCTATGGTAGAACCGCCAAAAACCAGCACAAAGAAGTCTCCTAAGGAATTAGGATTGGCTTCAGATTATTTTAAGGATGTATCAATAAAATTAGGTCCCATCATGGGTGAAGAAATGAAGAAGAAAGAAACATCTCTTCTGGCGGAATAGTAAAAAACACATATATAATCCCGCGGGGGATTATATATGTTCCTTTATGACAACTTGCCGATATACATTTTGATTGGGTTTGTTCTCGGGTTTCTCTCGGTCTTCGTATATATAAAATTGGCGTTTCCTTTTTGGAATGTCCAGCCCGTATATCATGTGTATGACTTCTGGCGATGCCTATATAGCCGGCCCTTTCGGATTTATCCGCGATTTCATGCTGGTGTGAAGACGCGGTTTTGTCGGGGCGATGTAGTCGATATTGTTCCTTATGTGGATGCTACTATGGATCAAAAAAAGGCGTTTGTGAATCTGGTTCAGTGTTATTCTTCTGTGGATGAGGGGATATTGTGTATGTTTCATTTAGACAATTTAGATGCCTACATGAATGGGCATATGTATGGGTCATATTTGTCGTTTTATAAGCCTAAGCGCTATGCGCTTGGCGACGGTTCATTATATGCCCCCGACGGGGGCATTTATAATGGAAAGGACGTATTGTATACTACTCGGGATGGAGAGATATTGAAAGAAGAAAAGCCGCGGGGGTGTGTCGCGAGTCGTTCGGGAGAACTTATCGTGCGTGGTCATAAAGAATTAGTTTATTGGATGGATTATATGAGCGTTAGCGGAACGGACAAAGACACGCTAGCCAAGATGAAAAGAGAGTTGTTTGAGACACATGTATACAAAGTGGGCTTGGTCCAATGGAAAGAGTTGGTGAAGGATGCGATTGGCGTGTGGTTGTTTCGCCGTGTGGGAGAACTTTTGTCGGGTGTGGTGCCGTTGGTTCGTTTTATTAGGAGGGAATATGAAATCCCGAATAACCCGGGGTTTTTTAAAATGAGTTATCCCGAGCATGTAGTATTGGTGGAGATTTCGGCGGCGAATATACGAAAGCTAACGGATGGATTGGAGAGATGTAGGGATAAGTTCGAAATATGGGGTATGATGGATGAAGGATGTTTATTAGGATTAATTAAGGCGGGTGTCATAAAGGTTTATATTTTGGAACGGAAGGGGTCTATCTTGGCGATGTATTTCTTTCGGGATACGCGGATGGTTGTAGAAGGAGCCGACGGTATAGGCTCTGGTAAAGGACCTGAAAGGTCCGACGGATTAGGGGCTGTTCTCGAATTGTCGGGGTCTGTTATTTTAGAGGGGGGCGTCGGTCTTTTTCGCAGAGGATTCTTGGGGAGTTTGGGTGAAATTGTCAAAAAGAGTTCGGTATATCGTAGGTTATGTATCGACGATATATCGGATAACGGGGGGTTAGACTTTGGTGAATGGTATTGTTTTGGTTCTACTATGGGAGCTTATTACACCTGGAATCTAGTTATTTCGGTGGGTCTTTCAAACAGGACGTTTATTCTTTTTTGATGTTTTATTTTTTTTATGGAGTGGATATTTTTTTATTGTTTTTATTTTTTTATTAAATGAATGTCTTTTTCTTTTTAGTGTGGATTTTATACCACCTTTTTTTGTTATTGTAGGTCGACTTTTGCTAGGCTTTGGTTGTTTAGGTCGTGTTGGCTGCAGTTGTGCTTGTAGTGCTGGGTTTAGTTCTGGGTTTACTGTGATCACATTTATAGGTGAGGTTTGTTGTAGACGGTTGCCTACTAACATGAAGCTGGGATTTGTGTTATCTACTGCTGATGTGGATTTTACAGCTTTAGTCTCCCAGATACTTTGTGTTATCATCGCCGCTTTTTCTAGTGCTTTCCGAGTTCTGCTTTTTCTGTTCGTCTCCTCTTTTGGTTTTGTAACATCTTTATTTTCTGTCTGCCCCATATGTTGAGGTTCTGCTGCTTTTAATATATCTCTAAGCGTAATTGATTCTCGAGATTCCAGTCCTAGGTTTAAAAAAGTTTCACTTATCTCACCCCC
>JAIXRT010000271.1 GCA_027485075.1 Cytophagaceae bacterium | reverse complement strand
GCATTTCCTGGAGGTATCTAGGGAGTGGCCTGGTTCTTGGATTAGGGATTATTTTTTGGTCATTACCGCAAATAAATACATCGGAACTACTCCTTTTTATCTTAGATCAAGTAAGTATACTTGGTATTGCTGCCCTCATGGCGCTTTCAATCTTGTCCTCAGCTGCGATACCCCAAGCTATTTTTCAAATTGGCTACACGAATTCTTTTTCCCTAAGCTTAAAAAATTGGTCTATACTAGCCGGATTTTACATAGCAAATTTGTTGCTTAGCTACGCAAACACGTATCTATATTGGGATTTAGGACTGCATATACCTCCAATCCTTTTCGGAATCGCCAGTTGGATTTTATTCTTTTGGGATGACAAAAACAATGGACTTCTCCGCATCGGCCTGGGTTTAATTGCCACCGCGATCCTCTTTAACTGGGCTTCACTTGGAAATGATCCAGGTATCGCAGCATGGGAACATTGGACCTTGATATGCCAATTAACCATGGCTGTACTTTTCCCTCTTTTCTTGATTAGTAATTTTCAAACACCCATCCGCCAGAATTTACCTGTATACAAGATTACACATAAAGCGCCTCGGGTACCATTGACTCTAATTTACATCGGTATCAGTATCCTAAGTATTGCCTGGGTATTTGCTCGGAATGGAAGCGCCTGGCATCAAGTAAAAGCTGCACTTGCAAATCAATCTGGTGACATTGCCTGGTTGCTAGATGATAAAAAGCAAGCAGAATTTGCCTATCAGAATGCAATGGGACATAGTAAATTAAATGGACAAAGTAGCTTTCGGTTGGCAAATTTAGCCCTGGAAGCGCACGATCTTGAAACCGCTGCCTATTATTTGAGTACCAGCCAAATGAAACATCCGACAGATGCGAGTTATGTGGGGTTAGCGAATATATTCCAACAAGAAAATCAGTTCTTTCAAGCTCTATTTACACTTCAAAAGGCTAACCAAATTTTCCCCGAAAATCTGCGCATATTGACTCAAATGGCTCGCACCTATGAAAGTCTTCAGATTGCAGACTCGGCCCAATATTTTTACCAAAAAGCAGCATTAGCCTTGCCAAAAAATGCACTGGCACAAGCTAATCTATTATATTCCCAGAAAAAGGTCAATGTAGATTTGCCACTAGATGACCCCGCAATTCGAACCAATAAACTTGCCATTTTACTCAAAAACGGCACTTTTTCGACAGACACCCCTTTGGTTGAAAATCTTGAGCCAACAGGCGATTTGCGTGATTGGGCAAACATCTACAACTCCATGCTTTTTTTCAAAGGCAAGCTAAGCATTTTGCCGACCCAGCGATGGATCGCAAAAGGGTACGGAAATACCATTTTCCCAGAATTACTTCTGCTTGACGCTTGGCAAGACTACTATCATCAAAAACCATTGCGAGCGCTCGAGAAACTTAGCCTTGTTGTGGATTCAGATGCAACAGGAAAACTAGATGCGTATAAAAACATCATTGATTTTTGGCAAAAATCGATGCGAATGACTCGGGCTCAACTACCTAAGAAAGACCTAAAATCTGCTTTATTGGCCATCGAAGCATACCCATTCCAACCCGACATACTGCAAGAAGCGATACTTATTTTGAATGCCCATAAAAGAGAAAAACAAGCGTATGAAGCCAGTTTGCAGGCGGCTAGGTGGAATGAAAACGAGGCCGTTTTCCAGTGGATTTATGCACTTCAAGCGCTGAAAATGGGTGAAATCGATTATGCCAAAGAGGCTATGAATCGATTAATTGTTTTAGATAAAAAGCTATTTATAGCAAGTAAATCCGTGTTTGATCGGGAATTGCAACAAGCTGTAGCAAGACAAAAATTCTAACAGAGATTTGGTAGTCAGCCTTTTATGATTTACTTTTGCCATTCGAATAAAAATACCTAGCGGAGTTAATGGTTCTTTCGCGCGGTATTCACCTAATGAACCAAATTTTATGAATCAAAAAATTCGCATTAAGTTGAAGTCGTTCGACCATACATTGGTTGACAAATCAGCTGAAAAAATCGTTAAGGCGGTTAAAGCTACAGGTGCTGTTGTTTCAGGCCCGATTCCATTACCTACAAAAATTGAGAAATTCACTGTATTACGTTCACCACACGTGAACAAGAAAGCGCGTGAGCAATTCCAATTGTGTACGTACAAGCGTTTAATTGATATCTTCTCTTCTTCTGCCAAAACAGTAGATGCGTTGATGAAATTAGAATTGCCTTCAGGTGTTGATGTTGAAATCAAAGTTTAACTTTCGTTTGACTTCGCACACAAAAAACCTCTCCAGGAAACTGAAGAGGTTTTTTTATTGAAACAATTGAATGATTTTTCGAATAGGCTTAAGTGTGACCGTAAAAAAATAAGGCTTTAAATCATTTAACGCCCACGCCTTACGATCCTCTCGATTAGCTACCCAGCGGTGTTTCCAGGAAGCCGTGCTTGTCCCCCCGTTTCGCATGGTCATCAGCAACTTAGGCAAGTAAGCAACAGAAATCCGATGTTTATACAGCGCACGCAACATCCACTCATAATCGGCAGCACACGTAAAATCTGTTCGATAATTCCCCAAACGCTCATATACATCTCGCTTGACATAAAATGATAAATGAGGTGGCATCCAACCGTAAAGCCAATTTTTGATTTGATACGCACCCGCTTTCCAATACCGCACCACACGCATAGATTCAGGATCTACAAATTGAATATCACCATAAATGGCATCGGTTTGGTTTGCTTGAAAACTAGCTACAACGGATGAAATCACGTCAGTAGTAGGGTAAAAATCATCTGCTCCGATTACGCCAACAATGTCACCTGATATACGTGCCAAGCCTTTATTCAAAGCATCATATATGCCCGAATCCTTTTCTGAAATAAAATGAACTCTTCCGGCATATGATTCCAAAATCTGAACGCTTCCATCATTTGAACCTCCATCGATGACCCAATATTCGATATTGGAATAATCTTGACTTAATACACTATCGATGGTCTGCCTTAAGGTGGCAGCCGATTGATAAGCAACAGTTAAAATGGATACTTTCACGGTGTGGGACAAAGAACAAATTTAAATATTATATTTTTTTTACTCGGGGCTTGACAAAAATATATTTTTACGTACCTTTGCAAACCCAATTCGATTCTAACGGTCGGATTTAAATTAATAAAGCAATGAAAAGAACGTTTCAACCCTCAGTACGTAAAAGAAAGAATAAGCACGGATTCCGTGAGCGTATGTCTACTGCAAATGGTCGTCGTGTGTTAACTGCACGTCGCGCTAAAGGTCGTCATAAATTATCTGTTTCTGACGAGAAGAGAGGTAAATAAGCCATAGATTAGAGTAGAGCTGATTTCTGGCTAGCTGTTACTTATAAAGTATTCTTGCCGTGAAATTTAATTTTCCGAAATCAGAGCGTCTAACGCAACTCAAAATTATAGATTCTTTATTCCAAAAGGATAGCCAAACGGTACACAACCGGTTTGTCTATCCTTTTCGAGTTTTGTACCAGGTATCTTCTTCCGATACAAACCTAAAGAAGCCGCAAATCGTCATTTCAGTTCCAAAGCGTAAATTCAAAAAAGCAGTCGATCGTAATTTGATAAAACGTCGGATACGAGAAGCATACCGACTAACTAAGCCCTTTTTCGAAGGAGATGACTTTGAGGAGCTTCCTTGCTATATAGGTTTTGTTTATATTGGGTCTACGATTGAACCATATGACCTGATCAAAAAACGGATGGAATCCATATTGAAGGAATTTAGTACAGCAAAATCATGAGATTTACGAAAAAGAGGTACTTCTTTATTTTCAGCTTAGTGCTAGGGGTTTCGATAGCATCAGCTTCGTTCGTTGCCACCAATGACCGATTGTTTGAAATTGCCAAAAATCTTGACATCTATGCCTCTGTTTTCAAAGAATTGAATAAGTATTATGTGGATGAAGTAGATCCTCAAAAAGCCATGCAAACATCCGTGGATGCATTACTTAAATCTTTCGACCCCTATACCGTTTTTTATCCAGAAGATGAACTGGAAGACTTTTTGTTAATGACCACGGGTAAGTACCAAGGGATTGGTATTCAACTCAGCGAGATTAATCAACAGCATCACATTACCTTTATCGAATCTGATAGCCCTGCTGAAAAAGCCGGATTACAGATTGGCGATCAACTAATCGCAATTAATGATATACGCATCTTATCCAAATCCGAAACAGATCCTGCCCAGCTAATGAAGGGGGCGGCAAATACGCCCTTAGTGATCGAAATACAAAGACCTGGGGCACAAAACACGCAGAAAATAACCGTGACGCGTGCCACCGTTCAAATTAAAAATGTTAGCTATTTTGGGATAATTCAACCGGGAATTGGATATATTCAATTGGATGAATTCAACGCTAGTGCAGCGAAAGAGATGAAAAGTGCACTAGTTTCTCTGAAGCAACAAGGGATGAAGTCGCTAATTTTAGATTTACGAAATAATCCGGGTGGACTCCTTACTCAAGCCATTGATATTTGTAATTTGTTTCTACCCAAGGGAACAAAAATTGTTGAAACGCGTGGCAAAATTGAAGAATGGAATAAATCCTATGCAGGACTAAATGCTAGCTTTGATACCGAAACACCCATGGTTGTTTTGATCAATAAAAATTCAGCCTCTGCTGCAGAAATTGTCGCAGGTGTTTTACAAGATTATGATCGGGCAGTTATTATAGGTCAAAAAAGTTATGGCAAAGGACTGGTGCAGGTCACGCGTGATTTGCCGTTTCACACTAAAATTAAAATCACGACAGCAAAATATTATACGCCAAGTGGCCGCTGTATTCAAGCTGTCGAATACAAAAATGGATCAGCGATCACACATGCAGATTCAACGAATCGCACATTTCTAACAAAAACTGGTCGTAAAGTAGTGGAAGGTGGCGGAATTACCCCAGATCAAATTATGCTTAAATCACAGCAGTCGCCCTTCATACATGCGCTGCTAAAACAGTATAAAATATATCTTTTCGCGGTAGCTTATCGGATCAAAAATCCAAGTATTTCACCCGCATCAAAATTTGAATTAGCGCAATCCGATCTAGATAGCTTCGAATCATGGCTAATACAAAGTGACTTTACCTATGAAAGTACCATTCAATCCCAAGTAAAAACCTTACTCGCTGCGACCGAAAAAGACCCCGTATATGCCACGTTGCACCAGTCTTTACTGGCTGCTAAGGCAGGAGAAAAAATCACTTTGCACCAAGAGATTCAAACCAATCAAGCGGAATTGAAACAATTATTAAGCCAAGAAATTGTTTTACATTATTATTTGCAAAAAGGGGTGAATCAATGGGCAAATGACCATGACCCCATCATCCAAGCTGGTGAAGCCTTATTGCAGAAACCAAATAAGTACCAGTCCATTTTGACGTCAAAATAAGCTAATGACTTACATTCTTTCCATCGAAACGACGACTCCCCTCTGTTCTGTTGCCCTACATCAACACGGTAAGTTATGCTATTCATGTGAGTCGCAAGAAGAAGGTGTTCATGGCAAAAAACTAACCCGATTAATCGAAGAGACGCTCCAAAAAGCTGAAGTACAAGCAAACCAATTAGCTGCCATTGCCATATCGAATGGGCCCGGTTCATACACAGGGCTACGCATTGGATTAGCTACAGCCAAAGGCCTTTGCTTTGGTCTTGACCTCCCTCTAATTGTCTTAAATACACTAGAAATCATGGCTGCTGCTTGGGACAAAAATACAAATAGCCTCTTGCTTCCCATGATCGATGCTAGGCGTATGGAAGTTTATGCAGCTATTTTGGATCCGAAAAACGAAACAACTGTGTTAGAAACTCAAGCGGTCATTTTGGAACCCGACACATTTCAATCGATCAATCAAAATATAATCGCATTCGGAAATGGCGCTTTGAAATGGCAAGAAACATGCCAACATCCCCTTGTTGAATTTTCGGAGGCTCACCCATTTCCTGAAGCAAAAAACATGGGATTACTTGCATTCGAGCAATTTCAGAACAACATATTTGCGCCAATCGTTACGACTGAGCCCAACTATCTAAAAGAATTTATGGGTACAAAACCCAAAACATCCAAAAGTTAATATGGAAGAGCCTATCATCAATCGCGTCAATCAAAGTGGCTTAATTCAATTGGATTTAGAAACCATGCGTACACCTGGCGAACGGATCTTTTTCGATTTAGCTCCACTCCTGTTCATGGGTTTAGCCTTGAAAGAAAAAGAATATCGCGAATTTTTGGCCGGGCATGACTGGTCGGCATACCAAGATAAATTCGTTGCCATCGGTTGTACCGCAGACGCCATCATTCCCACCTGGGCATATATGTTGGCCGCTAGCTATCTTAACCCTGTCGCACGTTTAGCCATTTTTGGCAATCTAGCTGATTTAGAAAAAACGTTATATCTAAGCAAAATTGACTCGATTGATGCCGCAGAATTTCAAGATACACGAATCGTAATCAAAGGCTGTTCAAAGGAGGCCGTACCTACCGATGCCTATGTTGCGCTAATGCAAAAATTACAACCCGTTGCGAAAAGCATATTTTTTGGTGAGCCATGTAGTACGGTTCCTCTTTTCAAAAAACCTGCGCTACCCAAAAAATAATTCCTAGATTTGTCCTTGATTTTTAAGCTATGTCCCAACAATCCCAAGAACAATATCAGTTTATTGCCCAAATTTTGAGCAAACACACTGGGGAGTCAACCCAAATTGATGACTTCCAATTTTTCTATGGGGGAAATTTCAACTTGGCTGTTAGGTTGCGCGTTAAAAACACCGAATATTTCATTAAATGGACCCAAGGCGATCATCAAGGTCTATTTGAAGCAGAGGCCAAAAATTTACAAATGATCCATGAGACTGGAGCTATCCAGGTGCCACAAGTATTAGGAGTAGGCCAACTCGATGAAAAGGAATATTTGATGATGGAGTGCATTGAATCGGCTGATAAGCATGCAAATTATTGGCATGATTTTGGTGAAAGATTAGCTCATTTACATAAAAATACTTCCTCCCTTGGGCATGGCTTAGACTATACTAATTTTATTGGTGCTGCTACCCAAGAAAATTCATGGCAAAAAGATGGAGTCGCATTCTTTATAGAAAACCGACTTAACAAACAGGTTGATCGTGCCTTATATGACCGGAAAATCACTCCTGAAATAGCCGATAACTTTCAAATACTATACGAGAAACTGCCTGATTTATTACCACATGAGTCACCTGCATTAATTCATGGAGATTTATGGGCGGGAAATGCGATGGTCAACGAAAAAGGGCTTGTCACACTTGTGGACCCATGCTGTTATTATGGTTTGCGTGAAGCAGAATTAGCTTTCACGACAATGTTTGGTGGATTTGATACCAAATTTTATGAGGCATATAACGCCACGTTCCCCATTGAAATAGGATTTCACGAACGCATTCCACTCTATAATTTATACCCACTCATGGTACATGTAAACTTATTTGGAGAGGGATATTTACCGGCGGTCAATAAAATTTTAGCTACTTACTAACGATTCTTCCCACAGCTGAACAACTTCGTCAGGATCATTTGCGCCCGGGAAAAAAGAGACTAATTTTCGAAGTATCTCCTCAATCACAGCGTCTGGACAGGAAGCCCCGCAGGTTAACAAAACGACTACCTTTTCTTTAGTTGGAATGAAATCCACCGAATTAACCTCTGCTTTTTTCCGATTACTAAAGTGAATTACTTCTTGATTAGAAACCAATTGATCAGCAGATTTTATAAAGTAAGTGGGTAATTTCTCTGCACATAAATCTACTAAATGCGCCGTATTAGATGAATTGTAGCCACCAGCCACCAGTGCAAAATCTGCCTCCACTTGCAATAACCCATAAGTTGCACTTTGATTATCATTCGTCGCATAACACAACGTATCACGGGTATCTGCAAAATGTTGTGTTACCTGATCAGGACTTAATTGGTAGTAGTCAACGATGACCTCACGTAAATATTCTACAATTTCTTGCGTATCTGTGGCCAGCATAGTCGTTTGATTGACAACTCCCAGCCGCGCTAAATCTGTATCCGGATTAAATCCTACTGAATATTGTCCTTCAAACATGTCATAGAACTCTTCGGCAGAACGTTCTTTACGTATAAAATGAGCGAGCAATTTGGCTTGTGATAAATCCTTGATGACCAAAGTAGGTGTTATCGACTTCGAATGAGAGAAGGTTGCTTTCGTTTCCTCGTGACTAGGCTTACCGTGCACTATAACAGTATAGTTATTTTTACCAATTGCATCTGCCCGATTCCAAACCTTTTCTACGAAAGGACATGTTGTATCGTAAGCATACGTATCAATTCCTTGTAACTGTAATTTTTGTTGCGTTTCAAGCGTGGTCCCAAAAGCAGGAACAATTACAATGTCCTCCGAGTTGAGTTCAGAATAAGGAATGAGAGGCAAACCCTTCGTGTCTTGTAAAAATTGTACGCCTCTATCCAATAAATCAGCGTTAACCGCTGGATTATGAATCATTTCTGAAAGTAAAAAAATACGTTTGTCTGGATTTTCTTCGATAATGCGATAAGCTGTTTCTACTGCATTCTCTACACCATAGCAAAAACCAAAGTGACGGGAAAGGTGAACTTCTAAGGGCCCAAATTCTAGTTTGGTTGGACTAAAATCTCGCTTAAGCTTGTCACGAAGTCGGCGAACCTCTTTAATTCGACCAATAAGATTACTTTTAAATAGCGAAGGAATCGAAAATGACTTCATGAACTCTCAAATTAAGTAATTAACTAGATTTCTCAGCCCAAATAACTGTTATGGCGCTAAAGAGTTTTCAAATTTACCAAATCGACCTATCATTGCCTATATTTAATAGGGAACAAATGACCTTAAAATAATTAATTTTACAATTGGACAATAAATGCCTTTGCCTGATAAATAACTTGTCGTATTTTTGCTGTCCAATAAAATTGATTCAATTATTATTAATCTTCTAACGCAATGAGCAACTCTACTTCCCGTAAGTATGGATTTAAGCGTTTTATGAAAACAAACTGGATCAGTTCTTTCTTTAAATCATATATTGAGAATCCAGTTAATTTTCTCTATACCGGGCTTGGATTATTTGTCCTGATTATCAGTTTCGAAAATTCATTTAGCGACACGCCTACGCAAAAAGGTTATTTAGTCGGCACAATAGAATTCGGTCACGAAGGAGAGCATATAATTCAATGTGATGAGGTCTCTGCAAGTGTTCGTCTGGAATCAGGCCAAAAAGCATTGAGTTTAATTGCCACAAATCAGCAAACCAAAGAGACTATTTACGTGAAGATATTCCAACTCAGAGGCCCTGGAACCTATTTTATTCCTGGAGATGGTGAGTCTGGAAATATTGGAAACATCATTCATAATGTGGATGATTTTAGAAATAAAAACAATTTTTACGAAGCCAAAATGCCTGACAGTTCAGGTGTTCAAAATGGGGTAGGACGCCTAAACATCACGTATTTGTCTGATACTGAAATTGAAGGTAACCTCGTACTTATTGGTAATAATCCCAAAGGACAAAAAGCCGTATTGGAATCATCCAAATTCAAGGTTTCTATTGTCGTTCCCTAAACATTCCCATGGAATTTGAACCCGCCATCGTGCACGCTTCATTTGAGGCGGTATTAGACTTTTTTGAAAATCAATTTCAAAAACGACCTACCGATTTAGAATCCGTTCTATTTTTGATTGGCGTACAAGAGTTAGGGCAAGGTCATGTACATTTTACAAAAGAACAGAAGCAAGATTTGATGCATATTGCTACCTGTAAAGTACTCAGCTACAGTGGGTTTTATGAGTTAGAAGGACTAGATTCTGAAGGGTGGCCCCATTGGAATTTAGTTAAACCTGTGCCAACCCTCAATTTAAAAGAACAAGATCTCTTGCTGAAAGCACATATTGTGCATTACTTTGAATCTGAAATCTTTTAATCTAAATGAAAATAATCAGTTACAATGTGAATGGCATTCGTGCCGCCATCCAAAAAGGATTCACTTCTTGGTTGGCTGAACAAGCAGCTGATATTATTTGTATTCAAGAACTTAAAGCGGATCGCGAGCAAGTAGACACGCAAGAAATTGAAGCGCTTGGCTACCACATCTACTGGCATTCTGCACAAAAAAAAGGTTATTCTGGCGTTGCCATATTTTCAAAACTCAAACCAAATCATGTTGAAATCGGATGTGGCATTGAAAAATACGATTCAGAGGGCCGAGTTATCCGCATCGACTTCGATCATGTTTCTGTGATGAGTGTCTACATGCCATCAGGCTCAAGTGGGGATGAACGCCAAGCATTTAAGATGGAATGGCTGGCCGACTTCCATGCGTATTCAACTAAATTACGAACTCAAATTCCTCATCTGATCATTTCAGGTGATTATAATATTTGTCACCGTGCCATTGATATCCACAATCCAAAGGGGAATGCCAATAGCTCTGGATTTTTACCCGAAGAAAGAGAATGGATGGAAAATTTCATTCAAAATGGCTTTGTAGACACTTTTCGTCTGATTCGTTCTGATGAACCTCACCAATATTCCTGGTGGAGCTACCGTGCTGGCGCGCGCGGAAAAAACTTAGGTTGGCGCATCGATTACCACCTCGCCTCAGACACGTTAAAAGAACGTATTCACAATGCCTATATATTACCAGATGCGATGCACTCTGATCATTGCCCTATTGTTGTTGAACTTAAACCAATCTCCTAATGCACTTCGAAAAACATGTATTTATCTGCTCAAATGACAAAGATGCCCCTAAAAAATGTTGTGGTTCCGGACATGGAATGGAGCTTGTTGACAAATTCAAAGCTACCTGGGCAGCACAGGGTTTAGATACAAAAATTAGAATTCAACGAGCAGGGTGCTTGGATTTTTGCGGCAAAGGACCCACCATGGTCGTATACCCTGAAGGTGTATTTTATGGAAATGTTCAGCTAACCGATGTGGAAGAAATTACGGAATCACATTTGGTTAATAATACACCTGTTTCTCGCCTTCAAATCGGATAAATACGTATGATTTTTCGACTATACCCGACTCTCTTAAATTCATTTTCCTTGTATTTAAACCAAACGCGCGATGCGCAAGGTAAAATCATTGTGGATGAAATTGAGATGATTGAGCGGATTAATCGAGTAAAAAAACCTACGACAAAAGCCCAGCAAAAAGGCGTCGATTTTGAACGAGCTGTAACCTTAGGGGAAAATGAAGATCTGTTTACGGAAGGGATAATAGACAAAGCTCGCAACTTAATTCCGGATAAATACAAAACGCAATTTTATGTAGAGTCTCGCTATAAAAACACCCAAATTTATGGCTACGTAGATGGCGTTGGAGAACATGTTGCCTTTGATTTAAAAAGCACATCATTCTACGAACCCGGAAGATTTTTATACAACCACCAAAACCTGTATTTATTAGGTCTGCAGAAATTTGGTATTGAACAACTCGACTATGTCATTACGGATTTCACGGATGTATATGTTGAATCATATCATCTGAACACCATAGACTTCAATCCATTATACGAACAAATCGAAAAGTTTACCGCTTTTTTAGAGGAGAATAAGCGATTCATTCGAGACAAAAAGATCGTCGACCGCAAAGCTAATGACAACCAACTTTCCCTTTTTGAATAATTAATTGATCCAATCAAGCAACTCGCGCATTTCTTGAATTTGGATCTCACATGATGAAGCTACATTTCGCTGATTCAGATGAATCCCTGCAATTCCGACCTGCGCCGCCCCATGAATATCAATTACCGGATGATCTCCAATCATTAATGCTTCCTCAGGTTTGACCCTTGCTATTTGTAATGCATGATCAAAAAATTCCGGAGCCGGTTTTTTGTAACCAGTTGTCTCAGAAGTAATTACCTCTTTAAAAAAATGGCGCATGCCGGCACCCTCAATTTTAACCCATTGAATATCATTAAAGCCATTCGTTAAAATATAAAGTGGGTATTTTTGGGCCAAAAATTCAACTACTTCAAACGAATCAGATATCAGATGTGTTTTTCGAGGTGTTAGATGTAAGTAGGCCTCTGAAAATTCATGCGCCGGGGCATCTATTTGTAGTGACTCAAAAAAACGTACAAATCTAGTTTCCCGAAGTGTTTTTTGCGAAATACGCCCCATTTGATATTCCTCCCAAAGCGAATCATTTAGTTGCTGAAATGTATTCCACATAGTATTCTCATCGGCCAGCGGCAAATTGAATTCCTGGAATAATGCTACTAATACTTCGTTTGCATTTCGATCGTGATCCCATATCGTGTGATCCCAATCAAAAAAAATTGCTTTAGGGGTAAATTTCATCGAACAAAGGTAATAATAAGCTACCTTTGCGCCTATTAAATTCCAAAAGCTATGGAGCATCAACTGCAACTCAAAAGACCGCTGGCCTTTTTCGATTTAGAAACCACGGGAATTATGGTCAATCGCGACCGAATCGTCGAAATATCGATTGCTAAAGCCAATATTGATGGCTCTGTAGAGGTAAAAACAAGACGGGTAAATCCAGGTATTCCAATTCCATTAGAGGCTTCATTAGTTCACGGAATCTATGATGCCGATGTTCAAAATGAGCCTAATTTCAAGCAAGTAGCGAAATCACTAGCCACGTTTTTAGATGGTTGCGATTTAGCCGGATTTAATTCGAACCGATTTGATGTGCCTATGTTGGTGGAAGAATTCCTGCGCAATGATGTAGATTTTGATATGAAAAATCGAAAATTGGTGGATGCCCAACGTATTTTTCATATGATGGAGCCCCGTAATTTAACGGCTGCATTCCGATTCTATTGCGACAAGGAACTAGTAGGTGCACACGGTGCTGAAGCGGATGTGCTAGCAACGCTGGAAGTGTTAAATGCACAAGTGAAACGCTATGCGAACACCAGCATAAAAGATGCTGAAGGAAAGGAATATTTCCCGATTCAAAATGACGTGAATAAATTACATGAATTGAGCGCCTCAAATTCGATTGATTTCGCAAATCGAATGGTTTACAACAAAGATCAAATTGCCGTTTTTAATTTTGGCAAACATATTGGTAGACCTATTTTGGAAGTACTTAAATCAGATCCTTCTTACTACGATTGGATGATGAAAGGTGATTTCCCTATGGATACAAAACGAAAATTGACTGAAATTAAATTACAAGGTTTTCAACGTTAGGGACTATAAAATTCAGTTTAATTCGTATTTTTGCCTCGCATAAATGCATTTAAATAACGACTATGCAATCGATTCCAGAAGTATTACGCACAATACCACTAACTCATTACATTCTTGTAAGCTCCGCTTTATTCTGCATTGGAATTTTGGGAGTTTTGACCCGCCGCAATGCAATTATTGTATTCATGGCCGTTGAACTTATGCTAAATGCCGTCAATTTATTGTTGGCCGCATTTTCATCTTATTTTTCAGATCCAGCAGGTCAAATTTTTGTATTCTTTATTATGGCGGTTGCCGCGGCTGAAGTTGCTGTAGGCCTAGCCATTATTGTTATGATTTACCGAAACATTCAAAGTATTGATATCGGTGTGCTTAATAAATTAAAAAATTAATTCCAGCACACATTCAATCAGCCTAATCATATGTCATTATTCTATTTAATTCCCTTGCTTCCGTTTATTGGTTTTCTCATAAATGGCCTCGCATTCCCCAAATTAAATAAGCAATTAGCCGGTATTATCGGAACCATTCCACCTGTGGTGGCTTTTGCTTTATCCTTGCAATTGTTTTTAAATTTTGACGGTCAAACGCAGATTTACACGTTAGCTGAATGGATCAAATTAGGCGAATTGTCTATTCCATTTGCTTTTCAAGTAGACCAATTATCCCTTTTAATGCTTCTCATTATCACGGGTGTTGGGACATTGATTCATGTGTATTCGATGGGCTACATGGCTCATGATGCAGGTTTGGGTAAATTCTTTGCCTTTCTGAACCTGTTTATATTTTTCATGTTGATACTGGTTTTAGGTGCCAATTTTACCGTGCTATTTATTGGTTGGGAAGGGGTAGGTCTATGCTCCTATTTATTGATTGGATTTTGGAATCAGAAAAATAGTTATGGAGATGCGGCGCGCAAAGCGTTTATTATGAATCGTATAGGTGACCTAGGATTCTTAGTGGGTATCTTCTTGCTAATTCAAGATTTCGGAACGACCGATTACGCGGCTATTTTTTCAGCCATCAGTGAAGGTAATGTTCCTGAAAATGTAGGTTTAATTGCTTTCTGCTTGTTTATCGGTGCCATGGGTAAATCCGCACAAATTCCGTTGTTTACTTGGCTACCTGATGCGATGGCTGGTCCTACGCCAGTTTCGGCATTAATCCATGCGGCAACGATGGTAACAGCAGGTATTTACATGGTCATCCGTGCCAATGTATTGTTTGAATTGAGCCCAGACGTATTGCATTTTGTTGGCTGGATTGGCCTTGCTACAGCTTTACTCGGTGCAGCGATCGGTTTATTCCAAAACGACATTAAAAAAGTATTAGCCTATTCAACTGTATCCCAGTTGGGCTATATGTTTATGGGATTAGGCGCCTCAGCTTACACGGCATCTTTCTTTCATGTCATGACGCACGCGTTCTTTAAGGCCTTATTGTTTTTAGGAGCGGGTTCCGTTATTCATGCGATGTCTGACGAGCAAGACATTCGTAAAATGGGTGGATTAAAAAGTCACTTACCTATCACCTACATTACATTTTTATTAGGGACAATTGCCATTGCGGGTATACCTCCTTTTGCTGGTTTCTTCTCCAAAGACGAGATATTGGCTAGCTTATATCATCACGATCCAATCATGTGGTGGTTGGCAATCTTAGGTTCAGCCATGACATCATTCTACATGTTCCGCGTATTTATTTTAACATTCTTTGGTGAATTCAGGGGTTCGCAAAAACAAGCAGACCATTTACATGAATCGCCGTGGACGATGACACTCCCATTAATTATTTTAGCTATTTTCTCCGTCGGAGGTGGAATCATCAACTTGCCGCATTTTGCAGGAGGTAATGAGTTTTTAGCTCATTGGTTAGCCCCACTACTTCCCGCAGCTGGTGAGGCGGCCGAAGTTAATTTCTTAAGTTTGGAAGGTGGAGCTCCACTACTAGCCGCATTTTTGCCAGCGGCACTGGCAATCTATGTTTTTGGTATGCAGAAATCCGTACCAGGATCGGATGAATCAGTGACTGGAATTCAAAAGGTGGTATACCATAAATTCTACATCGATGAATTATATGATATCCTAATTGTTCGCCCGATTAGCCTCTTGAGCAATTTCTTGCATCAAATTTTCGAGTTTTTAGTTTTGGATTTAATCGTAGAGGGTGTGGGCAAAATTGTTCAATATGCTTCTACAGAATTCCGACGTATCCAAACAGGAAACGTAGGCTACTACATTTTTATGATTGTTGTTTCTGTAACTGTCATTTTATTTTTGGGTCTAAAGACTTGGATTTTATAATCTTTAATCGACGCTAAAGGCATGTATTTACTTTTTATACTTTTATTTCCACTTGCATTAGGTAGCTTTTTACTACTTGCTAAACCTAAAAATGCATTTGTCATTTCATTAACTGGGTCAATCATTGAGGCGATTGCTGTTGCCTATGTATTGATTCAATCAAGTCAATCTCCCAATTCACTTAGTATTTCATATCCATGGATTCCAGAAGCCGGGCTTTCGTTTTCACTTTGGGTAGATGGAATTAACGGGATATTGATTGGATTGACTGGCCTTTTAATTCCATTTATTGTTGGCAGTACAGCCAAAACAGAAAAAGCCAATAATCCTGTTTATCAAGGATTAATCTTAGCGATGCAAACAGCTTTGGTGGGATCATTCTTAGCGAAAGACGCATTCTTATTCTACTTTTTCTTCGAAGCTTCTTTGTTGCCGATTTATTTCCTTTCGGCGCAATTTGGTGGGGAAAATCGTATTGCAATCACGTTTAAGTTTTTTGTCTACACACTTTTTGGTTCCCTATTCTTGTTAATCGGCTTAATTTACGTGTATCTGCGTACACCGGGTGAAGTGGGTTCCTCTGATATAGATGTATTGGTTGAGACGGCGCGTAGCTTACCTGCGACATCTCAAAACTATTTGTTTCTAGCATTCTTCATTGCATTTGCAATCAAGATGCCGATTTTCCCATTCCACACATGGCAACCAGATACCTACACAACTTCACCAGCGCAAGGGAGTATGTTGCTAGGCGGAATCATGTTAAAAATGGGTACCTATGGCGTCATTCGACTTGTGTTACCTATGTTCCCTCTAGGACTCATTACGTGGGGAACAAGCGTTATGATTCTTTCTATCATTGGAATTATTTATGGTTCAATCATCGCAATCCAACAAAAAGATGCGAAACGTCTAATCGCTTATTCTTCTTTTGCACACGTAGGGCTTATGTCGGCAGGGATTTTAACAGGTAGTTTAGCTGGTATTCAAGGAGCCTTGTACCAAATGCTTTCGCATGGTATCAATATCGTGGGATTATTTTTCATCATTGAAATCATTGAGCGTAGAACAAAAACACGCGAACTCTCCCAATTAGGAGGAATTACACAAGCATCTTATATGTTGAGCGTGGCATTCGTTGTGTTAAGTTTAGGCTCCGTTGCTTTACCATTAACGAATGGATTTATCGGCGAGTTTCTATTATTGAAGAGTGTCTTTGATCAAGACATGTGGATGGGAATAATTGCTGGGGTTACCATCATTTTGGGAGCAGTTTACACGCTACGCTTAATTCAAAAAAGCATGTTTGGTAATGTTTCGCGTATTACAAAAGAATTTGAAGATTTAACATCAGCAGAAAAAATGGTCTTAGTGCCGCTAGTTCTCCTTGTACTCTTAGGCGGAATTTTCCCCCAAGCAGTACTTAATTACAGCGCAGAAAGCGTGGAGAAATTAACGCAATTACTTAACTAAGATCTATAACGCATCTATTATGACGGCTATTATTGCTTTATCAATTTTTGGAATTAGTAATCTATTTTTAGGTTTTTGGCTTTCAAGAAAAACCATTCAAACATTTACGTTAGGTTTTTTAGCCATCAGCATGGGCTTGACAGTAGCGGACTGGAATCATGAGTATCTATGGTTCGGTAATATGTTCCGCTCGACCAATACCTCCATTAATTTTAGTATCATTATTCAATTAGCCGCGTTTTTTGTCGTAGCATTTTCGAATGCATTTGGCCAAGATGATGAACATACACATCCTGCAGAATACTATGCCATCATGTTATTCTCGGTTGTAGGTGCTATACTCATGGTTTCCTTCGACCATTTAATCATGCTGTTCGTGGGCCTAGAAATCCTTTCTGTTTCCATGTATGTTTTGACGGGCTCCGATAAACGTAATCTGCGATCTAACGAAGCTGCGATTAAGTATTTATTAATGGGTGCATTTGCAACGGGTATTTTGCTTTTTGGCATTACTTTAGTTTATGGAGCTACCCGCTCATTTTATGTTGCTAATATTGCCAATGCGATCGCAAGTACTCCGAAAGAATCTATGCCTACTTTCTTGTATGCAGGCATTTTGCTTATGCTTGTAGGTATGCTTTTCAAGGTTTCAGCAGCTCCTTTCCATTTTTGGACGCCAGATGTTTACGATGGGGCACCCACTATTTTTACGATGTTTATGTCCACTGTCGTGAAAACGGCAGGATTTGCGGCTTTATTTCATGTGTTTTCAGGCATGTTTGGCGGATTGTATAATACATGGGCACTACCGGTATATTTTATAAGTATGTTGACCTTAGTGATTGGTAATGTGACGGCGGTATACCAACAAAGCATGAAGCGCATGTTAGCCTATTCCAGTATCTCACATGCGGGATATATGTTGATGACGGTATCTTCCAATCAGGCATCGACGACATCGACGATACTTTATTATTCATTAGCGTATACTTTGGCAACAGTAACAGCTTTTGCGATTTTCAAAATCGTTTCAGAATATCAAACAGGTCGGGTAGAAAAACCAGAAAATTTTCAAGCATTTGAAGGTTTAGCCAAACAAAATCCATTATTGGCATTTTGCTTAACCATATCACTTTTATCGCTTGCGGGCATACCATTAACGGGTGGATTTTGGGGAAAGTTTTTTGTTTTTGCAGACACGTTTCACCGCAACATTACCTACTCAATCATCGTAGCCGTGTTGATGTCGGCCGTAGGTATTTACTATTATTTCAAAGGAATCATTTCTGCTTATTTTAAATCTAGCGAAATGGAAACGATTCAAATTCCCGGTTTATATAAATTAGCTTTAGTTGTCAGTACAGTAGGAACTCTTGTATTAGGTCTTTATCCTACATTCGTTAAAACTTTATTTTAAGCAGTTATTGATTTGAAGAAACAATCAAGCCTATTTAATCGCAAAGATTTAATCGCATACTTTATCATTGCGGGAATAGGTGCTGTGATTCAGTTATTAGCAGGAGGTTTATTAAAGGATTGGTTTCGTATGTCGTACGAATCTACCATCTTACCCGCTTACTTTATTTCGCTGATTGTAGGCTTTATCCTAACCAAATTGTTTGCATTTAATGCGCGTCAAACCAAACAGACGCAGCGCGAAATGATCAAATTTTTACTCGTAGCCACATTTTCTGGTTTTGTGACCTGGCTCTTCAGTGTCATGCCTTATTCTATTATTTCACGTACGTATGCGGACTATTTCATTCAAATACCATATTCAATTAAACGTATCAATGTGACGCAGGTGGGTACTACCGTGAATGGAATGGGATTCAGCTTTATGTCAAACTATGTTTTACACAAATCCTTCACCTTCAAAAGCAGCGGTTTTTACGACCGATTTAAGGATTTAATCAAGTAAACCTGCCCTATATTCTTCAGGTATTGTAATCAAACTTAAGTAAACCTTAAGATTTCTTAAAAATTGAACTTCATTTCTGGCAAAATGAGGCACTTTTTAGCAAAAAATTCGCCAAACCTTAAAAAAATCTTAAAAAAAATTGCAAATCTTTGGGTAATCTAAATATTCCTACTACTTTTGGGACTCAAACCTTAAAATATTACAAAAATGAAAAAAGTATTCGCTTTAGCTTTCGTTGCTGGTATGGTAACTTTAGCATCTTGTGGTGAGAAAAAAACTGAGGCTGCTGCTGATTCAGTTGCTGTTGATACTGCTGCTGCTGCACCAGTTGATTCTGCTGCTGCTGACACTGCTGCTGCTGACACTGCTGCTGCTAAATAATTTTAGCCAAGCTACAGAAAAGAGTCCTTCACTTGTGGAGGACTTTTTTTATTCCCTCGAATGACGAAAAGCAAAAAAATAGAATCATTCTTTGACCACTTCCCACCTGAAGTGGCAGAATATTGCTTTCAACTTTGGCAAGACCACCCATTCGAATTTATTGTCTCGAAAGCACGCGGTACAAAACTTGGCGACTTTCGCTATTCTCCTACAAAAGGCTATCAAATTACGGTCAATCATAACTTAAACCCGTATGCATTTTTAGTCACTTATATACATGAAGTGGCACACCGTGTGACGTACGATATCCATAAAAGTAAAGTGAACCCACATGGAAACGAATGGAAACGTAATTTCTATGAACTATTTGAGCCTATTTTAGATGAGGATTTATTACCCGCCTCGCTGGTTCAGGTACTAACGAAATACCTTCAAAACCCTGCGGCTACCTCGACAGGCTACACCCCACTTGTGAACGAATTAGCGAAATTCGATTCGCAGCCTGCTATAGGTACTAGACTTATCGATTTAGAAGAAGGAACTGTGTTCCAACTAAAAAACCTGACCCTCATCAAAGGGAAACTTCGCAGAACACGCTACATTTGTCAAGACACTCAATCAGGGAGAAACTATCTAGTTGCCAAAAATGCATATGTACAACCGCAAGAACCTTTGGCGTAAATTCAAGTTTTTAGGCATTTTACTCGTTGGACTACCCCTTGCAACCTTTGCGCAATCTCCTTTCAAACAGGGCACATGGCATCGGATAGCGATTGCTAACTCCGGATTCTATCGAATCGATCAAGCCTGGTTACGTAAACATAATATAACGGGAACCCCGCAGAACATTGGACTGTACACATCTGCACCAGGAATACTTTTGCAAGATCCCGCTAAAACACCTACTAATAACTTATATCCAGTTCCGGCTGCATTAGAAGAGTCGGGCCAACTTATTTTTTGGTGTGAGTCCCCCAATGAGCTTCAATTTGATGCCAAATCAGCTTCCTGGAACCAAACAACACATACCTATACAGACTCTAGCTACTATTATCTACGCATAGACGACCCCAAGCCACTGCGCATTAATGTGTTAAAGCCACCCAAGGGTAATGGAAGTCCACTCAACTTCGCTACTACACTTTCACGATACGAACCGGAAAAGTATAACCTCATTCAATCCGGACGTATCTGGCTGGGAGATGCCCTATACGGATCAGGAAATTTAGCCTTGCAATATGCGCTTAAAGATGTTAGAGAAGGTTTACCTGGTGAACTAAAAGCTCGGTTTTATGCAGGCGCTACCAGCGCAAGTAAATTCACACTATCCATTCCAGGGAATAACCCCATTCCAATCGAAATTCCAGCCATATCCGGGAATAGATATGATCAAAAAGCATTTTATACAGATGTAAAACAGCCCATCAATGTAAATTCTAGCAGCTCAAACTGGAATTGGAACATCGCGTATCAAACATCCTCTGGAACCGGATACGTAGATTACATTCAGCTAGCTTATGCCCGAAAATTTAATGCAAATACGGATCTACCACTTTACTTGTTTCCCAATTCACGAGATACAACGGCCAACTTACAAATACCCAATTTGCAATCTTCGAGTCTAATTTGGTTTAAAAACGGACAAAATGAATGGCAAAAAATACAAACTCCTGGATCAGAGATGGAAATTCGTATTTCTCCCGGTAGCCAATTAGCCCTCGGGAATGCAAGCTTAGCATCGTACCCTGTTTGGCGTGATCGGATTTCGAATCAAGACCTACTCGCCCAAGATTCAAAGCTACAACTCATCATTATCACAAGCCCGCCATTGCGATCAGCAGCAGAAAAACTAGCTAAATTCAAGTCAGACATCCAAAAAATTCCTACTCAAACGGTTACAACAACCCAAATTTACCATGAATTTTCAGGAGGAAAACAAGATGTAAGTGCCATCAGGAATTACTTGCAAACATTAGCTAAGCAAACGGCTTTGCGGTATGTATTAATTTTAGGTGATGCTTCTATAGACTACAAAGGGAAATCGGTCGTGGCAAGTGCATTGGAAAAGAGCTGCTATGTGCCTACCTATCAAAGTCTCGAATCCACGCAACCCCTGATGAGTTATTCCTCCGACGATTACTTTGGAATTATAGATACGCAAGCGGGTGATTGGGAGAAAACGCAACCGAATCTCCAGCTGGCTGTAGGGCGTATTCCTGCAAAGAATCCCGATGAGGCTAACATGTTCGTTCAAAAATTAATTGACTACCAAAGCAAACCATCGGTAGCCACCAAACGGCCCTATCGATTTAGCTGGGTTGCAGACGACGGAGATTTTTCGATTCACATGCAAGATGCGGAAGACTTTTCAACCAGTTTGCAAGCGAGTAATTTGGCTTTCGACTATCAGAAAACCTATTTGGATCAATTCCCCATGGAAGTCACGAATGGGCAATACACTTCTAATGCAGCCAAAAAACAAGTATTAGCGCTATTTGCACAAGATGCGGACTTCATCCATTTTGTTGGCCACGGTTCTGAAAATGGATGGACTGATGAAAAAATTCTAACCAACAATGATCTTGTTGGCCTAAAGAATAGCCAAAACCTCCCCATTTTACTTACAGCAACTTGTCAGTTTGGTCGGTTTGATGATCCTAACCAACTTTCAGGAGGAGAAATAGCCTTGCTTTCGCCACAAGGGGGATCTATTGCACTAATCAGTACCACAAGACCTGTATTTCAAAGTAGTAATTACCTATTTGGAAAGGCATTTTACAGCAATTTAAAAGCAAATCTTAGCAATCCCGATTACCGGCTAGGCGACTTATTTCGTGATACAAAAAATGCTAGCAAAACCGGCGTGATTAATCGGAACATCAGTTTATTGGGAGATCCGAGCAGCCCTCTACCTTGGCAAAGTGCCCAGATTACCATTTCGGCCAATAGCGAAAATATTACTGCCAAATCAGAAATTCCAGCAGACGGCCAAGTGGCGGCCTACTATTACTCCGAAAAAAAAAAAAAAAAAACACTGGGAACAAAAGGCGATGCGTTTAGCTATTTCGCTCCAGGAAAACTCATTAGCAAGTCGGCGCATACCATGAAACAAGGCAATGCGACAATCTCGGAAAATAGTATTCCTTCCATTGGAGGAAAAATAGCGCTAAAGCTTATTGGCCAATCGAATACAGGCATGCCCATTTCAGGATACCAGTTGGTTGATAAAAAACAGACTAGCTTCCCGGATACAAAAGCCCCAGTTGTACAAATTTCATTTCCTGACGAACCCAAGCTAAATACGGTCTCTTCCAGTCCGATGGTACGAATCCAAATTTCAGATGATCAAGGACTGCGCTGGATAGGACCCATGAATGAACTAGCCTACCTGACAGTAAATGATACGCTTCAGATTCCTATATTACCTTTTTGGGAACCAACGGTAGATTTGCCCAATCAAGGTAGTATGCACTATCGACTTACAAATCTTTCCCCAGGCGCCTATACATTACGGGTGAATTGTTGGGACACCAACAATAATGCCAGCCAACAATCGTTAGCATTCACAGTGGAAGAAAATTTAGCAAATCGGCAGCGTTGGAACTTATTCCCGAATCCGGCCAAAGAAAAAATGACTTTCCGAACAGAGGTAAATCGTATTTGGAGTACCGATCGATATGAACTTGAAATTTTTAATTTAATGGGCGAAAAAATCCATTCACAAGCTGGTAACTTAACTTCGTTCGGCGGCCAAGAGTCGGGATTTGAGTTTTCAGTGGATATGCTAGGCGTGGGGGTTGTGGGCTTTGTTAGGATAAATATACGTGACAGTCAAGGTAAAATCATCGAAACCGTTAAATCTAAAATATTGACCCTAAAATAAATTTTGACAAAGATTTTTTTCAAATTTCGAACATTTACCTTAAAAATAACTATTTTTGAATCTAGCTTTAATGCTAAGAGACTCTCTTATAAATTTTATACAATGACAACGAATAATTCGATCATCCAAAAAGTAGTTTTTACTTTAGTTGCTGTATCTATTAGCACGCTAACCTTTGGACAATTACCAACTACTGTATTGGGCCAAACCAACGCTGGTCGCGTTCCAACTCCTACGATGTTGTTTTTAAATGTTTCTCCTGATGCGCGTTCTGCTGGTATGGGAGATGCAGGGGTTGCCATTTCTTCAGACGTTAATGCAATTTACTGGAATCCAGCCAAACTTGCGACAGCAGATAAAGACTTAGGATTTGCTATTTCATACACGCCATGGTTGCGTAATTTAGTAAATGACATGGCGTTGTATAACATTGCAGGATACAAGAAAACATCAAAAGATCAAGCATTTGGTTTCTCGATTAACTACTTTGATCAAGGCCTATTTCAAGCAACTACTGCAAATGGTACAAGTGCTGGAAACTTCAATTCGAAAGAATATGCCTTAACTGTTGCTCATGCACGTAAATTATCAAACGCGTTGTCACTAGGGGTAAATCTAAAATACATTAACTCAAATTTAACTGGTGGCTATCAAGCAGCAGGCTCACAAATGAAACCTGCTCAAACAGTTGCTGCTGATTTGGCATTGTATTGGAACTCAGTAACAGAGAAAAATTGGAACTTAACTTACGGTTTAGTTTTATCTAACATTTCTGGTAAAGTTTCTTATGGCGGTTTAGATAAAAACTTCATCCCAACAAACTTACGTATGGGTGTTGCTGGTGTAAAGAACATCGACGAAAAAAACAAATTGACGCTAACGTTAGATTTAAACAAATTAATGGTTCCAACGCCTCAATCGGTTGATGCAAACGGTGCAGTAACAGGTACAGATCCTAATAACACAACGGCAATTGGTGGAATCTTTGGTTCATTATTTGATGCTCCAGATGGATTCGGTGAAGAATTAAAAGAGGTTACTGCTTCATTAGGTGCTGAATACCTTTACAACAATACGTTTGCGATTCGTGGTGGTTACTTCAATGAAAGTGCCATGAAAGGTGATCGCAAATATTTCACTATGGGTGTAGGATTTAAATTAGACCAAAAATATGGTTTTGATTTTGCTTACCTAGTACCAACAGGTTCTAGCAGCCCATTAGCAAACACATTACGTATTTCCTTATTGGCTGCAATCAACCAAGAAAGAAAATAATTTAATGACTATCATTCATCAAATGACATCTCTCGGGATGTCATTTGTGTTTTATGCCTATTCCTAAATTCACATGCTTGATCGGACTATTGCTCCCCCATCCTATCCAATAAATTGGGTTCAATTTCCTACCACACAAACGTACACAACCGAGCATGGAGTAGATATTCATTCCATTTCACTTGGCGAGCAGCCCGTATTTAAATTCGAGTATACCGTTCAAGCAGGAGCAACTGAAGCCATTAAAGCTGGAGTAGCTAGCCTGACCGCTATGCTGATGAAACGTGGAACAAAACAGCATACGGCACAAGAATTAAATCAGAAATTCGATTTCTTCGGGGCTTTCTGGGATGTACAATCGAGCCTAGACCACGCCACGTTCACAGTCTATGGATTAACGAAGCACTTCGAATCGCTAATGCCCTTGGTATTTGAAATTATTCAAAATGCCACGTTCCCCGAAGAGGAATTTGAAAAAGAAATCGCGATCGAAATCCAAAAGAGTAAATTAAACTGGCAAAAAACAGCCTTTAGTGCAAGTCAGATTTTCCGTTCACAACTATTTCCTACTGATCCTTATGGACGCGTAAGTAAAGCAGAAAGCCTTCAACAAGTTACGCGAACCGATCTAGTTGATTTTCATCAGAACTATTGGCTAGGGCAAAAACCTACTATATTTCTTTCGGGACAAATAAGCGCTGAAGCCATCGCGACAGTCGCCTCATTTATGGACCAATCCCGCAAGACAAAAATTGCGATAAGTGAGCGACCAGTCATAGTTTCCAATCCAGCCATATGTACGCATGAGTCACGCGAAAATGCCCTGCAATGTTCGATTCGAATGGGGCAAGTGAGCATGAATCGTCAGAATCCGGATTACTACAAATTCAGCGTATTGAATACCATAATAGGTGGATTTTTTGGATCTAGGCTACAAAAAAATATCCGTGAAGAAAAAGGATTTACGTACGGAATTTCTTCTTCCATTGTCCCATTAAAACGTGCCGGCTACTGGGCTGTTGGAACAGACGTTAATAAAGAAAATGCAGCTGAAACATGTAGTGAAATCCGCAGAGAAATTCAGGAACTCCAGCAACATTTAGTCTCTACAGATGAACTTGAGATCGTCAAAAACTATATGATGGGCAGCTTTACTGGGGAACTGACGCAAGCGTTTGACATTGCCGACAAACTTAAAGTAATTTATTTGGAAGGATTGCCACTTGATTTTTATGATCATTTCCAACATCAAATCATGGCTTGTACCCCAAAAGATTTGAGAGAACTAGCAAATCAATATCTAGATCCCTCAAATCTTCACGAGGTGATTGTAGGCGCAGTTTAGAAACGCGCTAATTCACGGAATTCATTCACACGACCCTCTAAATCTTGATCGTTGATTTCCAACAAACGTTCCGTCCCGAATTTCTCCACACAGAATGATGCCATAGCTGATCCATATACAATGGCCTTACGCATATTCTCAAAGGAGATATCATCCGTTTTAGCCAAGTAACCAATAAAACCACCCACAAACGTATCGCCAGCGCCTGTTGGATCAAATACTTCCTCCAGCGGCAATGCAGGGCAATAAAACATATTGGAACCTTGGAACAAAAGTGCCCCATGCTCTCCTTTTTTGATGATAAGCGTTTTAGGTCCCATCTCCATAATTAACTTAGCCGCAGTACGTAACGAATATTGCTCAGATAACTGGCGCGCCTCCTCATCATTAATGCAAAGCACATCTACCATCTTTAGCACGCGCTTCAAATCATCCATCGCGACGTCCATCCAAAAATTCATGGTATCCATCACCACTAACTTAGGGCGCTTAGTTAGACCTTCGATTGCTTCGATTTGAACTTGAGGGGTTAAGTTACCCAACATTAAGTATTCGCAATCTTGATAGCTAGCAGGAATCACAGGTTTGAAATCAGCCAATACATTTAAGTCGGTCACCAACGTATCCCGAGAATTCATGTTGTTGTGATATTTACCTGCCCAGAAAAAAGATTTCTCCCCTGCCTTTATTTGAAGACCGTCTAGGTTAATTCCCTTGGATTCTAAGGTGTCCATATAGGCTTGCGGAAAGTCATCGCCGACAACAGCTACCACATTTACTTTGGGTTGGAAAAATGCAGCAGACAAAGCTATGTAGGTACAAGATCCACCGATAATTTTATCCGTTTTGCCATAAGGCGTTTCTAGCGCGTCGAACGCCACAGTTCCAATTGTTAATAAACTCATATAAGGTGATTTTAGCCTACTTTAGCACACCGACTAAACGGCTGATTGGGGTTAAAAAATAAACGATAAGTAATATATGTTTTGTCGTTTGTCGCGCCTAGTTGTGAGACAAACCGTAGCATTTTTGGATTAAAATCCCCGACCCAGTTCATGTCCATGGTCGTGTAAGGATAAAAAGGATTTTCACGCGCAGCCGTACGGAAACGCAATGCAATGGCAGATTCGACTCCTTTGCCCTGATGCTCAGGAACAACACCGAAAATCAATCCACATGTTCGAGTAAGCGTACCACGAAGCTTTAATAGCACGAACTTGATCATTCCCCAAACATTCAACTTTCCATTTAAATGTTTAACGATTTGATTCAAATCTGGAATCACTATAAAAAAGGCAACGGGCTCTCCATCGGGACCATAAGCGAACCAAAGTAATTGTTCGTCGATGATGGGTTTCATTTTTTGCACCAACTTTTGTGCTTGTTCGGAGGACATAGCAGAAACTCCAGGGAACTTAGACCACGCTGCGTTGAAAATGATTCGAAAATCTTCCGCGTATTTAGGCAGATTCGACTTTTCAATATGTTTAAACGTATAATCTGGATTCTGATAAATCCGTTCCGCTTTTTCTTCGATTCCAGCAGTCACATTGGCTCCCTTAATGGAGGACACAAAAACATGCTGCTTAAAATAATCTTGAAATCCGTAAGCTTCAAAGTAAGCGATGTAATAAGGTTTCGTCCAAGGCATTTTATACGTTGGCTCATATTCCCAACCCTGCACCATCAATCCCCAAAAACTATCACGTTCCCCAAAGTTAATGGGGCCGTCCATTCCTTCTATTCCTTTGGAAATCAGCCATTGTTTGCAGGCATCAAATAAGGTAAATGCAGCATCTTGATCTTCGATACATTCAAAAAACCCCATACCGCCGACGGGTACTTCATCGGATGATTTCGAATAAAATGCCGCGACACGACCTATGGTTTTACCCATGTCGTCGAGCAATATCCAACGGATAGCTTCGCCATTTTTAAACTGTGTGTTTTTTTTCGGATCAAATATTGACTCAATATCGTTATCTAACGGACGAATCCAATTCAGATCTGTCGCATATAGTTCTACGGCTATTCTTAAAAATTCTCGTTTAAGAGCTCTATCGTCCCCTATTTCCTTTAAAACCATATTGGCGAAAGCATTTTTTGACCAAAAACATACAAAGATAATACAATTCGCAAGCCCCTCATTTGTTTGGTGAATTAAAAGAATACGATTAATTTTAATTCCTTATACAGAACCCAGATCCGGTATTCATGCAGCCACTCAAAATATACAACACCCTAAGTCGAGAAAAAGAAATCTTCGAAGCGATCAATGCGCCACATGTGGGATTGTATGTTTGTGGGCCGACCGTCTATAATTATGCCCATTTAGGGAATATTCGAACATTTACCTCTTTTGATATACTCCATCGGTATTTAAAGAAAATTGGCTATAAAGTACGCTATGTGCGCAATATCACTGATGTAGGCCACTTAGTGGGTGATGGTGATGAAGGCGAAGACAAAATTGGCAAAATGGCCAAATTGGAGAAACTGGAGCCAATGGAAATCGTGCAGCGATACACGAATGACTTCCACGAAGTACTGCAAAAATTCAATTTATTGCCTCCTAGCATTGAGCCAACGGCCACAGGACATATTGTCGAGCAAATTGAAACCACCAAATCCCTGCTTGACAAAGGCATGGCTTATGAGTCCAATGGCTCCATCTATTTCGATATCGATGCTTACAATAAACAAGGAGGCGACTACGGTAAATTATCTGGGCGTATTTTAGATGATTTATTGACCGAAACGCGTGATCTAGACGGTGTAGGTGAAAAGCGTAGCCCACTCGATTTCGCACTTTGGAAAAAAGCATCTCCTGAACATATCATGCGCTGGCCATCTCCTTGGGGAGACGGATTTCCTGGTTGGCACCTCGAATGTACGTGTATGAGCCACAAATATCTAGGTGACACCTTTGATATTCACGGAGGAGGAATGGACTTAAAATTCCCGCACCACGAATGCGAAATCGCGCAAGCAAAAGCAGCCCATGGGCGCGCACCCGTACGCTATTGGATGCACACAAATATGCTTACTGTCAATGGCCAAAAGATGAGTAAATCCCTCGGTAATTCATTTTTACCCAACGAATTAATTACAGGGAATCATCCACTTTTGGAACAGCCTTACAGCCCCATGACGGTACGTTTCTTCATGTTGCAATCGCAATATAGAAGCACCTTAGACTTTTCTAACGATGCCTTAAAAGCCGCCCAAAAAGGCTACAAGCGAATGGCAAATGGGTTGCGCATCATTAAAACGATGACATATCCTGCAGATGTAAACGAATCTGTGGATAGTGCGATTTTAGCTGAAATTCATGCCGATATACAAGGATGCTATGACGGGATGAATGACGACTTAAATACGGCCGTAACAATTGCTAGCCTATTTTCGTTATTAAAGAAGATTAATCAATTGTACACGGGCCAACTTAGTTTTGAGCAATTAGGACAAGCTGGATTTGATGCTTTAAAATCAAATTACATCAGCTTTATGGAGGATGTCCTTGGTTTATTAGAGGAGTTCCCTGAAAATCAGGACCAACTAATCAAAGGTATGTTGCAATTGTATCAAGACTTTAAGGCCAACCGTCAATATGACAAAGTGGATGAGATACGAGCTAGTTTCAAATCCATGGGTCTATTAATTAAAGACATGAAAACCCGCATCGACTGGGGCTATGAGGAATAAATATGTTTAGAGATTTAACACCCAACGTTCGTTTATTGATTCTCATTAACGTAGGTATGTTTTTGGCTAAATCGTTTTTG
>JAIXRT010000158.1 GCA_027485075.1 Cytophagaceae bacterium | reverse complement strand
GAGTCAATTACCGCTTTGAATAATGGAATGGTCGAGTTCCCAGGAACGATGTTATTTACATGTCATGATCACCAACTAACCAATACGGTTGCGAATCGCGTGATTGAATTAGGTTCGAAATCATACTTAGATAAGCTGATGACTTACGATGAATTTATCACCGATCCGGCAGTTAAAGCGCAGCTAGCTGCCTTATAATAAAAAAGCCCTTGTAATTTCAAGGGCTTTTTTATTTAACAGATCTGCTTATAATATAAAGCGTGTCGATAAGAAGTTCGATTGTTGGTTCTCAACAATTTGATTCACAATATCTTTATTCAGCTGGTTCGCTTTCGTAGCCACTACGGTACGAATCGAGAACGAACGCAAGGCAGCTGTAACAGATAATGTTCCTTCTGCAGAATCTTTACGACCTGTGAATGGGAATGAATCTGGTCCACGCTGACATTGTGCGTTGATGTTTACGCGAGATACTTGATTCACCGTTTCGTCAATCAAAGCAGAAATTTCATTTACATCTGTACCGAAGATAGCGACTTGTTGGCCATGCGACGATTCGTGAATGTAATCTATTGGCGTAGAAATATCTTCGAATGGAACAACAGGTACTACGGGGCCAAATTGTTCTTCATGCCATACCTTCATTTTGTTGCTTACTGGATATAACAGGGCAGGGAAAAAGATGGACTTAAAGTTTTCTCCACCGTGCTTATTGATTACTGAGGCACCATGTAATTTAGCATCTTCAATCAATTCCTTCAAATAAGCAGGTTTATTAGGTTCAGGTAGGGGTGTAATTTGCACACCGGGTTCCCACATCATGCCTAATTTTAAGGCTTCAATTTTTTCAGCAAGTCCTTTATTAAATGCTTCTGCCAATGATTTGTGAACAAATATGATTTTGATGGCTGTGCATCGTTGGCCATTGAATGACAATGATCCTAAAAGACATTCATTTATGGCATTTTCCAATTGTGCGCTTTCGGTAACAATCGCTGCATTTTTGGCATCTAAACCTAATATGGCACGAAGGCGGTTTACCTTCGGGTGCATTTTCTTAAGCTTGTCGGCAACTTTCGAAGATCCAATTAACGTTAGCACGTCAATTTTTCCAGATTCCATCAATTGGGGAATGATGGAATTTCCTCGTCCATATAGTGTATTTATCACACCAGCTGGGAATGAATCTTTAAATGCTTCTAATAATGGGTAGTGTAATAAAGTACCGTGTTTCGGTGGTTTGAAAAGTACCGTATTACCCATGATTAATGCTGGGATAAGCGTAGTAAAGGTCTCATTCAATGGGTAATTGAATGGTCCCATACATAAAACGACTCCTAAAGGCGAACGTCTTACTTGGCCAATAATTCCTTCTTCGATTAAAAAAGTAGATGAAGTACGATCGATATCCTTCAACGCACCGATGGTGTCATAAATATATTGAACGGTACGGTCGAATTCTTTTTGAGAGTCTGCTAATGATTTACCAATTTCCCACATGAGTAATTTGACAACTTCATCGCGTTTTTGAATCATCTTTTGCGTGAATTTCTCCACACACTCGATGCGTTGGCTTACCGACATCGACGGCCATTCTCCACGGCCATTCGAGTAGGCTTTGACACCAGCGTACAAAACTTCCATGGCATCAGTAGCATCGGTAATTGGATAGGAGCCTATACGTTTTTGTTCAAAACCTTTATCAGTTTTGATGTAAATAGGAGACCAAACATCTTGTGTTTTTCCTGACCACTGACGCATTTCACCATTGACTAGATATTCACGTTGCTCAATGGGACTTGTTAGGTCATATTCTTTTGGGATACTTGCTGCATTGGGAAACAGCTTTTCTAATTGATTTGCTTGCATTTACTTCATCATTTTACGTATACAAAGTTCTGTTCTTTGTAAACTGTACATGAAGTAAACGCTTAAATATTCAAATAGTTATAAGATTTTTAAAAAATTTAATATTTGTAAACGTTTATTTTTCAGTTTTTAATAAAAACTTCCGTCTAATTTGATTGATTTTGAATTTCTTTTGCTCCGTAAAACTAGCTGCATGTACTTGTTCGAACATGCTTTTCCAGGTGGAAAATGTTTGCGCATCTTGTGCTGCGAAGCTTACCTCATCTATATTTTTTGAAACCAAATATTCACTAAAGGTCATTTTTTTGCCAATTATGGTGGTAACGCAATAAGAAAAGAAAGGCGATTATAGCTAAAATTCCGCTCATTAGAAACGGCAAAGGTATATTATTCGTAATTCCTTGATAAACTTGTCCTGCAAAAATAGCCCCTAGGCCAATGCCCAATTCCAAGGCAATATACATCGTGGCCATGGCACGCCCCATATGATTTTTGTTTGCTAAATCTGTCGTCCATGCGGCTAGGGTAGGAGTATTAAATCCCCAAGCAAAACCGAATAAAATTGCTGAACAAATTACTGTAAGCGGGCTTGGCACCATGATCATTAAGAACATGGAAGCCGCTAATACGAGTACAGAATATAGTAGAACGGGTATACGGCCATATGTATCCGAAGTTTTCGAAAAGAATATGCGGACAACAATGGATGCAATGGTATAAATTGTGAAATAGAGGCCTTTATTGTGCCAACCAATCAGTTTGGTGACGTCTGGCATTATGGTGACAACAACACCTGATGAAAACGAAACAAAAAGCATTATCCAAAATACGGGTACAATGCTCGGTTCGAAAACATCATTCCAGCCGATTTTGAATAGTTTAAATGAAAATTTTGATTTCATTGATTTTGGTAAGGTCTCTTTCATCCGCATTAAAATCAATATGGAAAAGAGTGCGAACAGAGAAGAAATCCAAAACATTTCCTGCAG
>JAIXRT010000117.1 GCA_027485075.1 Cytophagaceae bacterium | reverse complement strand
CTTCTTCGGATCCACCACCGTCGGTATTCCTGCCGACTTCGCCATCACCATCACCTCCTGAATCAATCCCTCACTCAAAACACCCTTATCGTAATCTTCGAAAATAATGACGTCGACCTGGGAAATGGACGCTTTGACGGCGGCCAATAAAGCAGCCGATGACGTCTGAGAAATCTGTGCCTCTGTCTCCGAATCCACCCGAATGAGTTGCTGGGACCCAGCAATCACCCGCTCCTTCACGGTCGTAGGCCGACCGGCCTCCTGGATGATTCCATCCACCGATAAACCTGCATCAACTAATATCTGTAACAAAGAAGCGCCCGTTGCATCATCACCGATCACCGAACAGACTATTGGCTTCGCACCTAAGCTCGCCACATTCAAAACCACATTTCCAGCACCCCCCAAACGCGATTCACGCTTCACCACATTCACCACTTGCACCGGCGCCTCAGGCGAAATCCGACTCACTTTTCCCCACGTGTAGGCATCGACCATCAGATCTCCGATGACCATCACTCGAAGCTTCGAAAAGCTTTCAATAACTTTAGCTAAAGCGCTCATAAATTAACCTCCTATCGTCGTCATCGATTCATTAATGACGCCCTTTCTATTTTTTTCAGCCTCAAAACCATCCAGAGGCCGCTTTTGATACAATCCCAATAATACGTTGCGCAAGTCCTCATCCGAAATCCCAGCGCGAAGATACGCCTTCAAATCAAAAACGCCATCATCATATAAACACGTTTTTACTTGGCCTTTGGCAGTTAAACGAACCCGATTGCAGCTTCCACAAAAAGTCCGCGAAAATGCAGCAATAATCCCTACATCCCCCGCATGACCCGGTATTTCATAGCGATTTGCCGTCTCACCCCCGCGCATAAACACAGGCTTCATGTCCGGATAAACCGTTTTCAACTCGGACAAAATCCGCTCATGATTCCAATACAAACTCCCCTCCACTAAACCTGAACCATTAAATGGCATCTCCTCAATATACCGCACTGAAATTGGCAATGTTTTTGTCAACGCAGCCAATGCCAAAATATCCACCTCATTCTGTCCCTTCATCACCACCGCATTGATTTTTACGTCAAATCCTTCGGAAACTAGACGTAGTAAATTTTGGTATACGACGTCATAATCATCCCGACGGGTTATCTGTTTAAAGCGATCGCGATCCAACGCGTCCAAACTCAAATTCACAGAACGAATACCCAGCGACTTTAATTGATCGATATAATCTCCAATCAACACCCCATTACTCGTCAAACAAATTTCCAAGCCAGGTAATGTCGAAATCTCCGTCAGAAAATCCATCAATCCATTGCGCACAAATGGCTCTCCTCCCGTTATCCGAACCTTCTCGATTCCCATCCCATGCATCACACGAACCACGCGAACCATTTCCGGCCAGGTCAATAATTCCCGCTCCGGCATATACACAATCCCCTCCGCAGGCATGCAATACGAACAACGTAAATTGCATCGATCCGTCACCGCAAGACGTAAATACGTCATCGGCCGACCGTGATTATCCAAGAGTTGATTATCTTTACCCATTCGACGCGCAAATTACGAAAAATATGGCCACCTATACCCTGCTTCTATTTGGCATTTGCCGGGATCTTCTAAAAAAAGATCAAATAACGCTAGAATTAGCAGGCCCCGTGGATGCCCAAGGATTATTGACGCAAGTGAAAAATCAATTTCCTGAACTGCAAAATCTACCTTCACTTCGCCTTGCGGCCGACCACCATTTTCCGAAACCCGAATTTATCGTCGAACAACACATGGAAATAGCCTTAATTCCCCCCGTGAGCGGCGGATAATTACCAGCTATTCCCTACAAAACCAGTAGATTATTTTATATTTGCAGATTCGATTAACGTAACGCATGCCTGTACCGAGTATTTTTCTGGCACTCCTCGCAATCCCTTGGCTTTCCGCCCTGGCCATTGCAGTGATTCCAAAAAAAATCCAGGTCAATACATCCATCGTTCTAGCCGGAATTTTTACCTACTTAGCCTTTAAAATAGGCCATATTCCGGAGCAAATCATCGCCTATCCTTGGTTTACGCTGGGCGGAAAATCAATTGAAGCCAGTTTTTGGATCAATTCCTCCGCACAATTACTATTACTACTCGTCAGCGTAGTCGCGCTTTTTGTTCAGATTTTTTCCAAATCCTACCTAGCCAAAGACCCGAACATCGGTCGCTACTACAGTTATTTGCACCTGTTTATTGGGTCCATGACGCTTTTGGTTTTAACCGATCAGGTCTACCTTTTTTATGGTGCTTGGGAACTCGTAGGTGCTTGCTCCTATCTACTTATCAGCTTTTGGCATCAAAAAGACAGCGCCATCAAAGCCGCGAAAAAAGCATTCTTACTAAACCGAATTGGAGATATCGCCCTTCTTTTAGGGCTTGTTGGCCTCAGTAATTACTTCGGAACCACCAGCTTTTCTAACATGCATGGTACCGCACCGGCGCTCATCGGAATCGCAATCATCATCGGTGGAATCGGAAAATCTGCACAATTCCCACTCATGTCTTGGTTACCCGATGCGATGGAAGGACCAACGCCGGCATCAGCTTTAATTCACGCAGCCACCATGGTTGCCGCGGGCGTATATGTGGGTATCCGCATTTTCCCGTTTGTGGGCGAAGAAACCCACCTATTCATGGGTGCTATCGGAGCCATCTCCCTGGTTTCTGGCGCTTTTTTTGCCCTATTCCAAAACGACATTAAAAAGGCACTCGCCTATTCAACCATCTCGCAACTGGGCTTGATGTGGCTTGGGATGGGTTCGGGTGCTTCCCTTTTTCATTTATATGTACATGGTATTTTCAAAGCCGGACTTTTTCTAACGGCCGGTGCTGTGATTCATTATTTACATAACCAAAAAGCCACGCATCACCACGACGCCCAAAGCCTCACACACATGGGCGGCCTTCGTAAACAACTCCCGTTGAGTTTTGCGGCCTACCTGATTTTCGGAGCTGGCCTAATGGGCATTCCATTAACGAGCGGTTTTTACAGCAAAGAAAATATCGCAGGTTACTTATGGGTGTCGGCTCAAAACAGTGCATTTTCGAGCTATTACTACGTTTTGCTCGGCGCGCTAGCGCTAGGTATGGCGCTGACGGCGACGTATATATGCCGACAAGCTTACCTGATTTTTTTAGGTCAAAACAGGGGCGGACATCATTTTGAAAAAACGAGCACCAACTGGCTTCAAAATATCCCCATCAGTTTACTGATTTTCTTAAGCCTGTTTTTCTGGATTTCAATTAATCCAGTTGACGCGCACCATTCCGTATTTTTATCATTTTTCCACATAGAAGGTTTTCACATTCCTTCGTTCTGGTTGGCAATTACCGCAGGAACCTGGGTGATTGGGATCTTAGTCACCGCGTTGACTCGCCACTGGATCCCCGCGAAAAATTATCAGTTTGCTGGATTTATTTGGCCTAAAACATATCAATTTGCGCTATGGATAGGCCGTAAAACACATGTTTTTGACGTCCGAGTACTTGACAAATTCTTGGTCAAATTATCCGAATTACAAGTTATCATCGCGCATCTTTCCGCATGGATCGACCGTCATCTGGTAGATGGTCTAGTGGAAGGAGTCGCGTCAATTAGTCAAGCGCTAGGTGGTCGCCTACGTACTTGGCAATCTGCACAGGTTCAAAAATATTGGATCTGGGTAATCATCACTTTGATTTTCATCCTACTTTACCTTTTGTATTAATGGGAAATATATCACGACGTATCGCTCTACCTTTGGTTGCCTCGCTCATCGCGGGTTTTGGCAAATTAGGTGCGACGTACAGCCGACTGCTCGCCTTGGGCGTTGTGGGAATTCAGCTACTGATTTTAGCGAAAATTGCACTCATTTTCGACCCCTTACAGTCGGGCTACCAGCAAACCGAATCCATGAATTGGATTCATTTAAACCTAGGCAGTCTAGGTCAATTCGTTTCCAATTACACCGTAGGCATTGACGGCCTTAGCTTAGGTTTAGTCCTTTTAACTGGGCTAATCAGCTTCGTTGCCCTGTGGAATTCAAAAGAAATTCACACCAAAATTGAAGCCTATTACGCCCTTGTTTTATTGCTCAATGCCGCTTTGATGGGATGTTTTGTTGCCCGAGATATGTTCTTGTTCTACATATTTTTCGAATTCATGCTCCTGCCCATGTACTTCTTGATCGGCATTTGGGGTGGCCCACGTCGGAATTATGCTTCATTGAAATTTTTCATTTACACCTTAGTAGGGTCTTTGTTTATCCTCATTATCATGTTAGGGATTTCCTTAGCCTACATGGATCCGTACGAAACAGCATTGTCCTTACAGAAAATTGGGGCCAACCAAGCCTTTGATTTAGAAGCATTGCAATCCATGCAAACCGCTTTAGCTGCACATCAAATTGCCCCCAATCAAGTGGTGCACAGTTTCGATTTCCAAGCCTTGAGCGATCCACTTAACTGCCAGGCAAATAATATATTAAGTCCGCAATCCGGATTTTTATTAGGCGGATTATCGGGTCGCGCGTGGGGATTCTGGTTACTATTTATTGGGTTTGCCATCAAATTGCCACTCGTACCTTTACACACCTGGTTGCCGGATGCACACGTAGAGGCACCCACACCTATTTCGGTTATCCTTGCAGGCGTCCTATTGAAAATAGGTGCCTACGGCTGGTTGCGCATGGCGATTCCGTTCTTCCCTGTAGAGGCAATCCAAGCCGCACCGATCATGGCTGGTTTGGGAGTTTTGTCCATCATTTACGGAGCCTACAATGCGTTGGCCATGACCGATTTGAAAAAATTAGTCGCCTATTCATCCGTGTCGCACATGGGGTTTGTCTTACTAGGAATTGCGTCTTTTACGCCTGAAGGCTGGCAGGGTGCTATTTTCCAATTGCTTTCACACGGCATTCTATCATCCCTGCTATTCCTCATTGTGGGCGTTTTATATAGCCGTACAGGAAATCGGGAAATTGATAATTTTTCATGTTTTTCAACCAAAATGCCTTTGTTTACGGTCATATCGGGTATAGCCATCTTTGCGTCCCTCGGCCTACCTGGATTCTCTGGATTTATTGGCGAATTTTTCAGCTTGATGGGAGCGTTTACAAGTGCGAATTTGATGCCAATTTATGCGATTCTAGGGGCCTTTGGTATTTTATTAGGAGCAGGTTACTTGTTATGGACCTTCCAAAAAATATATTTGGGCAGCTATTTTGT
>JAIXRT010000115.1 GCA_027485075.1 Cytophagaceae bacterium | reverse complement strand
TCGGTAAGCTAGGTTATTCCGGTTTGCTTCCCACATTAACGGATAGTAATCCGCAGCACCTACACGGTCGTACTCAGGCATGGCGCGTGTATTGAAACCTTTCGTGTACTTGATGTTAATTGAATTTTTACCGTTCAATCCTTTTTTTGTTGTGACCATCACCACACCATTCGCTGCACGTGCACCATATAGTGCTGTAGAAGCTGCATCTTTCAAAACGGTAATGGACTGAATATCATCATTGTTTAGATTCGCAATACTCGCTGAGTATGGAACACCATCCACGACGTATAATGGATCATTCGAAGAAGAAATCGAACCAAAACCACGGATACGTACTGCTGGAGATGAGCCCGGTTGACCACCTGTAGACGTTGTCGTCACACCGGCTGCAATACCTTCTAAGGCTTGACCAATGTTCGTAATCGGACGTACACCTAATTTTTCTGCACCGATCGACGCAGAAGAACCTGTAAATGATGCCTTTTTCGCCGTACCAAAGGTCGTAACGATAACCTCATCGAGTTGAGATGTGTTTGATTGAAGTGAAATGTTGACAACCGAACGGTTTCCTACACGAACTTCTTGCGAGGCGTAGCCTACTGAGCTAACCACAAGAACCGCTGAAGGAGCTACTGAGAGTTTAAATCCCCCGTCGGCATCAGTTGTTGTACCTTTTGTGGTCCCTTTAATCGCGATATTCACACCAGGTAATGTAGAACCATCTTCCGTGGTTACCTTTCCTGAAATCGCTCGATCTTGTGCTAGCAAGGGGACTAATGCGGTAAGCCACAAGAAAATACTGACTAGTAACGTTTTTTTCATAATGTCTTTAGTTTAAACAAATGATGAACAAAAAATAATTTGGCAAATAAATAAACTCGAACTTTTTTAACAATTAAGTAGGATAAAATGTTTTTATAAAGGTCATAAAAAAATAGGCGGCCTGAAAAAGGCCGCCTATTCAAACTATTTTTGAGATATCTTACTTACCGATACTAGGGTTTGTTTGAACCTCAACTAATGGAATACCAAAGATATAACGTGGATCAGATGGCTGAATGATTGCACCTGCACCGAACGAGTTCAAAGGCTCACCACGACGTAACACGTCATTAGCACGGAAACCTTCTCCCAAGAATTCAATACGACGCTCCGTCAAGATAGCACGAACCACTTCTGATTTAGTTGCCAATGATGGGAAAACATAAGCTGCATCTGAACGAGCATGCACCGCGCGTAAAATCGCAGCCGCACGTGTTAAGCTACCTCCTTCTGCTTCCGCCTCAGCAACGTTTAATAAAACCTCAGCGTAACGAATGTTCGGAACAAAATCCACAAATGGAGCTACACCACTGAATTTAGTCAATGATGGCGCATTCGCAACAGCAGTTCTTGGAACTGTCATTTTTGTCTTACGGTCATCATTTGCACCAAATTGCTCATTGTTGTAAATACCTGTTGGACCTGGGTTCAACGTATATTCTACGTTACCTGCATTCCAGTAAAAACCTAATTGGTTTTGCGTTCCAGGAGCATTTGTTGCATCCATAGGGAAAGACAAGATAGACTCAGTTGTTGTATATGGAGCCTTAAATACGTTTGATACGTCAGGTTGTAGCGCATGTGCCACACGAGTCGTTGAACGGAAAGGTGCCGCTGCAGTAACAATCTTGTTACCTTCTGCGATAACCGCTGCATAATCACCCATGGCCAACAATACACGTGTTTTCAACGCAACAGCTGTGTTTTTGTGTGCACGTGATGTGTTCAATAATGCTGTTCCGTATGAATCTGGTAATTCAGCTTCTGCTTCATTCAAATCCTTTAATACTTGAGCATACACTTGAGCAACCGTAGAACGCGCTAAGTCGTTATTAGCAGAAGAAGCTTCTCCTTTCAAACGCAATGGCAAACCAGCTGAAGCACCTTTATCTAAAATATAAGGCTTCGCAAAGAATTGTACCAATGAGAAATAAGTCAATGCACGCAAAAACTTAGCCTCACCGCGATAATTCGCTGCTAATGCAGGCGTTACAGCTGTTGGATTAGCTGTTAAACCCTCAAGAAATAAGTTGGCACGATTGATTGTCAAATATCCTTGAATCCAGAAGTTGGCAATATACGAATCAGAAGGATCTTGATTTCCTTGATACGTACCGTAACCAGTTACACCGTTTGTTGTCCGGTTAATCCACTCCTCACCACGGATATCGTTGTAAATCAAATAACGACCTCCAAATAAACTTCCGCTTTTCGCAGAACCATACAAACCATTTACCTGAGAAAGTACACGTGCAGGCGTATTGAATACGGTTGCATCTGATAAATCCAATTCAGGAACTGCATTAAGGAATTCCTTATTGCATGAAGAAACAGTCATCGCTAGTGCGATAGACAAGATTCCTATTTTTGTTGTGAATAATTTCATTTTATATCTGCGTTAAAATTATAGACCAATGTTGATACCAAAAGTAAATGCACGTCCTTGAGGGATTGAGTTACGCTCAATACCTGAAGCCAAGTTCGAATCTCCATTTGATGAAATTTCAGGGTCAACACCTAAGTAAGGAGTGAACAACAATAAGTTGTTTCCTTGTGCATACACACGAAGAGATGTAATACCGATTGAAGACAAGTTCGTAGGGATTTTGTATCCTAACGTGGCAGTCTGCAAACGTAAGAAATCACCTTTTTGAACATTGGCATCAATCAAGAATGCAGAACCATTCGAAATGTTGTCACCATAAATGGCGCGTGGAATCTCAGTAATTTGACCTGGTGTTTTCCAAGAATCTAACACATCCACTGAGTTGTTCCAAACACGCTGATCACGAAGACCTGCTTGTGAACCATTGTAAATGTAGTTACCACCTGAGAACGTAAAGTTCAAGCCTAAATCAAAACCTTTGTAACGGAATGTGTTGTTGAAACCACCGTAGAACGTAGGCAATGTATTACCTAAAACTTGTTGCTGGTTAGAAGGTGACGTTGTAGGCTTACCATCTAAAGTTGTCCATGCATTCGCACCACCTAAGTGTAAGTATTGAACCTTTGTACCATCACGTGTGATGTAGATACGACGACCATTCTCAGGATTAACACCACCCGTTTTCACACCATAAATTTGTGCTGCAGAATAACCTACACGTGTAATGTTCGTTGTCTCAAGTCCTGAAGTTGCTGTTAAGATTGGCGTGTTTGCGTCAACCAATGAAGTAACCATGTTTTCGTTTGTCGCAAAGTTTACGTTAGTCGTCCAAACAAAGCCATTGTTGTCAATAGGCGTTGCTGTGATCGCTACTTCATATCCTTTATTGTACATCGAACCTACGTTAGCCAAGATTGAGTTTCCTGGAATACCTTTCGAAGGTGCTTGAGGAACGTTCAAAATCAAGTTATCAATATCCTTGTAGTAGTAGTTCGCTTCTACTTGAATACGATCGTTTAAGAAACTTACGTCTAAACCTACGTTCGTTTGTGTAGATGTCTCCCATTTCAAATCCTTGTTACCAGCTTGGTTAAACGCCAATGTAGGCGCTGCACCGTATAAACCAGAAGCAAATGTTGAGTAAGAACCATAGGCATTCGGTACGTTACCGTTACCTACTTTACCATAACTTGCTTTCAAACGCACGTTTGAAACCTTATTTCCTAAGTTCAAGTTTTTGAAGAATTTCTCCTCAGAAACTGTCCATCCTAAAGATGCTCCTCCGAAATCACCCCAACGGTTCTCAGAAGATAAAGCAGAGTTACCATCCACACGGTAGTTTGCACTTAAGAAATACTTATTCGCATAGCTATATGAGAAGCTTGAGAAATACGCCTCATATGAAACTTGGAAAATACCGTTTCCAGCAGCTAAGTTAGTACCGTAATTTCCTTGGAAATCTGTAAAGAAGAAATCAGCCAATCCTTGACGCTGAGCTCCCCAGTTCAATACACGTGTTTTCTGAACGTCAGAACCTGCAATTACAGAGAAATTATGCTTCTCAGCTAATACCTTATTGTATTGCACGGTGTTAATCCAGTTCCAGTTGTCTGAACGCGCTGTGTTGTTATATGCATCACCACTTACTGACCAACCGTCACCATTGAATGGGTTAAAGAAACGAATGTTCTCTGTGTTACGACGATCCCAAGAATAACTTGTTTTCGCAGTTAAACCTTCCGCTAAACGGAATTCAGCTCCTAAGTTTGCAATTACACGTGTATTTTCAGATGTAATCTTATCTAAATCACGTACAACTGCCGGGTTAGGGAACTGTGCAGGCAATAAGTTATTTAAACGACCAATCGTATTGTTCTCCAAGTTGTAAGAACCATCTGGTAAACGTGCAGGCAAGTTAGGAACTTGAGCCACTGCGATACGGCCTAAACCTGATGTATTAAATGCACCACCCGCATTTGAACCTGACATAGGTGCGCGGTTAAATGTATTTGAGTAGTTTAAGTTAGCAGTTAACTTCAACCACTTCGTTGCTTGGTGATCCATGTTGAAACGACCAGAACGACGTTGGAACGTATTGCTCTTTAAGAAACCATCTTGATCAGAGTATCCAGCAGAGAAATAGTAATTTGTCTTATCTGTACCACCTGTAACAGATAAATTGTGGTTTTGAGAGATAGACGTTTGATAAACCTCTTTATACCAATCTGTATCAATTAATGAACCATCTGCATTGTAAGAAGGCAAAAATGATTTATTCTGCGCATTACGCTGTGAAGCAGCTACTGCATTTGGATTCAATGCTAATGCATTCGCAATCGCACCATTCTTGTGTAACATATACTGCTCTGCGTTCAATACATCTGGAAGACGTACTGCCTCGGAAACACCTGCCCAAGATTCAATCGAAACTTTAGCTCTTCCAGACTTACCACGCTTCGTTGTTATCAACAAAACACCCGCACCTGCACGAGAACCGTAAATCGCAGCAGAAGCCGCATCTTTCAAGATATCAATCGACTCAATATCAGATGGGTTAATATCTGCTAATGGGTTGTTGGTCGTTGAGTTAGCCGAAACGTTATCTGTAGAAATAGGTATACCATCGATAACTACCAACGGGAACGAGCTCAATGATAATGAACTCAAACCACGTACACGAATTACTGGAGGGTTATTCAACAAACCGTTTGGTTGTGTAATGTTAACACCCGCAGCTTGACCCGTCAAACCTTGTGAGAAAGATTGTACCGGACGCTCAGCAATACTTGCAGCCTTCACAGACGAAGCAGCACCCGTAAATTCTTGACGCTTTCTCGTACCGTATCCAACAACAACTACCTCTGATAATTGTGTATTATCTACTTGAAGTTGCACATCAATAACTCCGCGTGTTCCCACGGCAACAGTTTGTGTGTTAAAGCCAACGAACGAGAATACTAAAGAAGCTCCGTCGCCAACTGATAATTTGTACGTACCGTCAGCAGCCGTCGTTGTTCCTTTCGCGGAACCCTTGGCACTAACGCTTACGCCCGGGAGCCCACTTCCATCCTCAGATGAAGTAACTTTACCGGTAACTTGCCTTGTTTGAGCGAATAATGTGCTTACTACAGCCATCATCAACACCCAGGATAGTACTAGTTTTTTCATGTTGTTTAGTTTAATGAATGAAATAGAATCCGAAATTTACTACTGAAACTTCAAAAACCAACTATTTGTTTATAAAAATTCTAAAGGACATCGGGTACACCATAGAATATTTGGCAAAAATAGGTAGAACCCGAAGGTAAAATTCTACCGAGGTATCAATGCTAAATGATAGCTCTAGAGACTTACAAAGTTTCCATAACAACAAAGGCTGCCCTTGGGAAAGAGCAGCCTTTGATTCGTTTAGTAAACAAACCGTATTATGGTCTTGTATCCCAGAATACTTTCGATAACATGTTCGCTTTTTGTTTAAAGTTGGTATTTGCACTAACCTCCGAATCAGGATAGAACAATGAGCGAGGAATACCACCTGTCATGGCGGCAACGCTGGCGTCAACTGCTCTTAGTGCAGGATAACCCGTACGTCTCCAATCGTTCCAAGGCTCTACAGCCACACCATAATTCGCGACATACTTCTCCGTGATAATTTTTGCAATATTACCTTCTAACGAAGAGGCATCCAAGTTTCCTTGGGAGGCGATATATGCATTTTGATCGGCAGCACTTACACCCACCATGCTCATGGATGCTCTAATTCCTTCTCTAAAGAAACCTTCCGCCGCACTTACACCTGCACCATAACGCAATGCATGTTCTGCACGGATGAAATTATATTCAGCAAATGTCAACATACGAATCGGCGCAGCACCTGTATACGCATTATTGTAGGCAGCTGCCGCAATAATAGCACCAGAAGCATTAACACTCGTTGCAGGAATAGCTGATTTCAAGTTACCTCTAAGAAATGTATGAACGCGAGAGAAAGCAAATGACTGACCATCCACTGGACTTGCTCCTCTATAGTTACCAGAACCAAATGGAAAATCAGTAAAGTAGAATGGTCTTCTTGGATCTGTTGTACCATTCATCATGTCCACAAGCGTTTTGTTCGGGAAAAACTGATCTGGTCTTGAAATCTCAAACTGATGGATTGAGTTTTGTGACGAAACTGCATCTACAAAGCCCATTTGGAAATTATCCGCATTGGAACTTAAGAAAATTGCATTGCTGGCAACTAAGGCATCCATTTTAGATTTAGCAAAAGCAGGATCTTTGGCCGAGTAATGCAAAAACAAACGCAGTTTCAAGGTATTCGCTAAACGCTCCCATCTGGTACGGTTACCCAAAAAGATAGTCTCATCCACACCTGGGCTTAATGCAGAAGTTGTTGCTTTCACATCAGCAATACCTAGATCGATTAACTCAATTACTTTGGTATAAATCACTTCATCATCATCCAATTTCGGCTGATTAATCTCTGGCGATTTAAACGCTTCTGAATACGGCAAATCACCCCACATATCTACCGCCTGAGAATAAATGTAGGCCTTTAAAATACGCGCCACACCACGGTAGTGAGGACTTTTTTCACTATTGGCAATGATGTATTCGATATCTGCCAACTGGCCAGCAAATAAAGATGCGTATAAATTGTTCACGTCTGTAGGCTGAATTAAATATCTAGCATATTCACGTGATTGCGTACCTGCCGCTCCTTGACCAGCAAATTGCTGTGCAATAAGAGAGGTAAAACGATGCATATCGCTACCACCTCTAAATCCAACGTTAACGGTTACACTCGTTAACACTTGAGAGATTGGCGCGGATGTTGGCGAGTTAGGACTAACATTAATGTCCAAATAACTGTCGCAAGAGCTAGTTACCACAAAGACTGCAGCTACTAAACTCATTGATATATATCTGATAATTTTCATATTCTTATTAATATTTATGATTAAAAAGTAGCGCGTAAGAAGAAACCATAATTTCTAGTTTGAGGTAAACCATTTGCCTCAAAACCTTGTGAATTTGTCACACCCGTTGCGTTGGTCTCTGGATCAAAATGTGGGAAATTCGGAGCGTACAACCAAAGATTACGTCCATTAACTCCTAGCTCCATTTTACCGATTGGTGTTTTGGCTAATACTTTGCTTGGCACCGTGTAGGAAATAGAAGCCTCACGTAATCTTAACCATGAACCATCAAATACATACGATTCCCCCGTACCAAAGTTGTAGATGTTACTCCAGTAATCTTGCGCAGAAACAGGAGTTGTATTTGGCTGACCATTTGCTAATGTTCCTTCAATTATGTAAGGTTTAGCAATGTCACCATTGGCAGTGAATCTGTCAAACTCAGCAGTTTCTTTCGCCGTACCACTCCGATACAAGTCACCAATATTACGCGAATACACATCGCCACCTTTCCGGATATCAATTAAGAAATTGAAGTTAAAATTCTTGTAACGAATGTTATTCGTGATTCCAGCTGTCCAATCCGGATTTGTATTTCCAATAGCACCTTGCAATGGACTCAACGATGTTAAACCATTCGCGCCAATTAATTTCTTACCATCTGACGCTCTGTTAAACACAGAACCGAACAACAAACCATACGGCTGGCCAGCATATAAACGAGTTCCTGGCGTAGTAAATCCACCTAATTGGATAAACTCAACACCTTTTGCTAACGATTCAACAATTGGATCTAGTGTAGTAAAGTTGGCTGAGATATCCCATGAACCGTTGCTTGTTTGCAAAGGAGTCGCAGTAATTAACAATTCAAATCCTTTTTGCTTCAATGAACCCGCATTTCTGTTCTGTGAAGTAAAACCGGTAGATGGGCCCACAGGTACAGCAAAGATCAAGTCCGTAGACAAGGTGTTGAAATAATTCATTTCAATTCCCAATCTGTTCTTGAAAAACTTAGCTTCTAATCCAATTTCTCTTGAAGTTGTAAACTCAGGTCCCAAGTTCGGGTCAGCCTGCGTGTTGCTTAAGGTACGTCCACCCAAGTTATTGTAAGGGAAGTTGATCACAGGACCGAAACCATCACTCGCTCCTGCTAAAAGGAATAAAGTGTTGGTTGCATAAGTACCTGCCTCTTTACCTACTTTAGCATAGTTTCCAGATAATTTCAAGAAACTTAACACATTCGACTTTAATGCAGGGAATGCCTCCGTGGCAATAAAGCTACCCGCGATAGATGGGTAGAAATATGAATTCTGACCCGCACCAAACGTAGAAGAATAATCATTTCTACCTGTAAAGCTTAGGTTAGCATATCCTTTGTAGCTAAAGTTAAACTCCCCGAATACACCAACTAATCTTCTGTTTGCTGTTTGATTAAATGCAGTTACTACAGAAGCATTGGATATATTCTTTAGATCTCTGATCGCTAAATTTCTACCGGTTGTACTCATGTACGTTGATCTACTTTCAACGATCTCATTACCGATGTTAAAGTCCAACTTCAAATCATCTGTAATATTCTTGTTACCGATAATTTGGAAATAGGAGTTCATGTCTCTTGAAGTCAATGAACTATTTGCAATACCACCCGTACCACCAGCAGAAGTATTTGCACCTCCGCGAGCACCAATCTGGTCATAACCTACCGTGCCATACGCAGATGCATCGACACCTAATCGGTAATTCACTGCTAACCATGGCTTTAGGTAATATTTCAAGGCGATATTACCGATTACACGATCCAACTCATCTGTGAATGTGTTATTTTTCAATGTCCAGTATGGATTATCTGTGTTATCAAAAAACACCTGATTTCCCGTTGCAGGATCTTCAAATGGAATTCCTGTTAAATCATAGTTTCTTGGCATGAACCATGAACGGAAGAACGGATTGGAAAGTTGGTTACCAATTTGTGACCTTTCAGAAACGGATGTAATATATTGTGCTGAGACGCTCGCAGATAATTTTTCTGATACTTGCGAATTAGCATTTAACGTAAAGTTGTTTCTGTTAAGTGAATTGCTACTTAAAATACCTGTTTCTTGAAGATTTCCGTAGGAGAATCTAAATGCTGACTTATCCGTTCCACCTTGGAAACTAAGGTTATTCTGCATGTTAATTCCTTTTTGGAAAATATCTGAAACGTTATTTGGATAAGCTGTTAAATTCTCTTGCTTTCCAAAAGCGTTCGTTACCGCTTGACCTGCTATTTTAGGTCCCCAAGATAAATTACTGATTGGGTTATATCTGCCCCCTACGGTACCTTGCGCATATTCGTTTTGATAATCAGGTAGTCTATTTACCTCAACGATGTTGTATGAAGAGTTAAACACGACACTATTTTTCTGACCAGTCTTCCCTTTTTTCGTGGTAATCAAGATGGCGCCGTTGGCCGCTCTTGAACCATAAAGTGCAGCAGCTGCTGGACCTTTCAAGATGGACATGTTCTCAATATCTTCTTGGTTGATGTCAATCGCTCTATTCGAATTGGAAACACCGTTTTGCAATGCGTTAGAACCTCCACCATTGTCGATCGGCACACCATCCACTACAAATAATGGTTGGTTAGATCCCGTAAACGTCGTAAAACCACGAATAAAAATGGCAGTGGATGAACCCACCATACCATTTGATGAAGCAATCCGAACACCGGCTACCTTCGCAGCAAGTGCATTCACGGGGTTTGTTGTTCTACCTACCGTCAATTGCTCGTTTGTAATCGTTGATGTGGCATAACCTAACGATTTCTTATCGCGTAGGACTCCACCCGCTGTTACGACAACCTCATTGAGTAATTTAGAGTCTACCTCTAAAATTACGTTAAGTGAAGTCGCGTTACCTGCAGGAATCGTTTTGTTAAGGAAACCTACCGAAGAGAATACTAACGACGCACCATTTCCTACAGTAATTTTATAGGTTCCATCTGCAGATGTCGTTGTACCTGTAGTGGTACCTTTGATGCTGACACTGACACCCGGAATTGTACTACCATCCTCAGATGAAGTAACTTTACCGGTAACTTGCCTTGTTTGAGCGAATAATGTGCTTACTACAGCCATCATTAACACCCAGGAGAGTACTAGTTTTTTCATGTTGTTTAGTTTAATGAATATCAATTCGAAAAATAGTATTCATACCCCAAAACCCCATGAATTATTAATTAATGTTCTTTATAAGCTACATAAAACAAAATATTATTTGGCAAAAAAAAGGGCAACCCAATGGGTTGCCCTTTTCGTACTCACGTTACAATTAACTAGTTTTTATCCCAGAATAATTTTGTTGTGACAACATCACCGCCGATTGCCGAAGCAGCAGCTGTGTAGTTCTTACCATTCAATGTCTGCTCCGTATTTGGATACGTTAGACGTGTAGGAAAACCAGACTTCGCGTTAATAGGAGCCGTGATCTTAGGTTGGTCTAAACGACGAACTTCAGTCCACGTCTCATACGGACGGTTATATAAGGCAATCCATTTTTGAGTTCCAATTTTTTGCTTCCAATCTCCCTCAGCCGTAGCATAGGCTACTTCAGGTTGTGCTAAATAAGCAGCAGCCTGAGCAGCTGTACCACCCCAATAAAGGATCGAAGCAGTAATAGCGTTGTTGTAATGCGACTCAGCAGAACCTGCTACAGTAAAACCTCTTTCTTTGGCTTCCGCACGTAAGAATTCAGTTTCTACATAATCCGCTAAAACATAAGGAGCATCCGCAGCGATTACTTTCGCACCAGCGCGAGAGAAGTCTACATACGTATTTACTTTACCTACAATTCCACCAGCATATTTACCACCGTTGTTTGTAGAGAAATACAATCCGGTACGTGGATCATTCCATCCTAACAATTTATCCATCAAATCTTTCGCAGCGATGTAATCTTGACGACCACCTAAAACGATGTCCACGTGAATTGGATTTTGGTTAGGAGAAGCTGATAAAAATGTAAACAAACCATTGTCCGAAGCTGTAGAAATAGCACCCGCATCCGAAGCTTCCGCAGCAGCTTTTGCCGCAGAACCATCTACATCAGCTAATACCATACCTAACTTGAAACGTAAGGTATTGCCAAACTTAGCCCACTTAGACACATTGCCTTTGTAAACCACATCTTCCGATGCTGTAAAACCAGCAGCTGAAGGATCAAGCTTAGCGATGGATGCATTTAAACGAGTCAACAAGCTAGCTGAAACTGTTTTTGCATCATCATATACCGGGAACAATTGTGCTGCATCAAGTGCTTGTGTATACGGAACGTTACCGAATGTATTCACTAGGATACTAAATGTATACACTTCCATGATATCTAAGATGGCTAATTTATTCGCCTTTTCCTTAGGTAACAATGTTGGATCTGCATTGATCAAACGAGCAGATTCACGCAAATCAGCTAATACATCGCGGTACATACCATTCCACCATGAATTTGGAATCGCACGTGTTGCGAAATCGTATTGTGCTTCATCTTGATATACGGCCATAGCCCATTGGCTAGTCGTAAAACGGAACACGTTAACGTTCACACTGGCAGTAGCTAAGTTGCCCGCAAGCGACTTAACTGCATTTGAAAACAAGGTAGGCGCTGGAATAGCAGCCGGCTTTTTTGTTTCCACATTTAGTGAGGCTAAATCCTCTGTACAAGCTGTTGCAAGAAACAAAAGCGGTACAAAAACTAAAAATATTCTTTTCATCTGTATGTTAATATTTAGGATGATTAAAACAATAATTTCACGTTAAAACCAACGGAACGGGTTGTTGGATACGCACCTGATTGATATCCTTGCAAGTTACCTGCAGATAAATTTTCCTCAGGATCTGAATAAGGAATGTTCTTGTGAATAATCCACAAGTTGCGACCGAAAACAGATAAATCTACTCCCTTCACGCCACCTAATTTAGCAACGATTGCACGTGGCAATGAATACGTTAGGTTAGCCTCACGCAATTTCACGAACGATGCATCATAAATGAACGCATGCTGTGGATTACGGTAATATCCGAAGATACCATAGTCATTACCTACACGAATGTTATTCTTAGAACCATCCGCTAACACACCTGGTACGATTACACCACCACCATCAGCTAAATCATTACGTGAAGGCTTGCCTAAATCATTAAGCAATGCTGATTCCGCTAACACACCTGTTGCAGCTCCGTAATATTGATCCAACGAGAAGATAGAACCTCCAGCTTTCACATCAATCAAGAAACTAAATGTTACATTCTTGTAACGGAATGAGTTGTTTACACCACCGATCCAATCAGGATTAACATTACCGATGTTGTTCGTCGTCGTTGTCGTCATGTCATAGTATCCATTAGCCTTCACTAATTTCTCTCCATTGACAAACTTCCATGTTCTACCTTTCAAAATACCATAAGGCTCTCCTACCGATGCGTTCAATGTAACACCACCTTGGAAAGAGGCCAACTGTAAGTTTTGGCTTTCATTGTATAGACTTAAAACTTTATTGCGGTTACGCGTATAGTTTATGTTTACATTCCATGAGAAATCTGGAGTTTTGATTGGGTTTGCGTAAACGCTCACCTCAAAACCTTTGTTCTCAATGTTACCTGCATTAACAAACGTTGAGTTATAACCTGTAGCTGTAGAAACGGCTGCTGGTAAAATTTGATCCAACGTATTTGTGTGGTAGTAAGTCAAATCAAATCCAAAACGGTTTTGCATAAATGCCATTTCCAAACCAATCTCCTTCGAAATCGTTTGCTCTGGCTTCAAACCTGGATTGTTTTGCGTTCCTGGTACCGAGAACAAAATCGTAGAACCAAACGGAGCCGGTTGATCATATACGTTTTTGATTGATCCCCAAGGAGCATCATTACCTACTGTTGCATAGTTTGCACGAAGCTTACCTGATGTTAACCAAGGCAAATCTTCAAAATGGTGTGAGAATAACCAGCTAGCTGATCCTGCATAGTATAAATACGCATTGTTCTCCACAGGCAACGTAGATGATTTATCTTGACGAACAGTTCCATCTAACGTTAAGAAGTCCTTGTATGTTAATGTCGCTCCTCCGAAAAGGCCAAACACTTCACGTGGATTGTAACTCTCTGAAGGCGCTGAAACAGTACCTTTCGAGTTTGCAATCGAATACAAACCTGGTACAATCAAACCACCATTTGTGATGGCATAGATCGAACGGTTTAACGACTTACGTAAGTTTAAACCAGCTAAGGCCTTCAAATTGATGTCAGCAGTTAAATTCTTGTCAAAGTTTGAGATTAAATCATAGTTGATTTCCTCAAAGTGACGATCATAACGAGAATACTCAGGGATATCCGTAGAACCTACTGCAATACGCTCCTCTTGGAATTCATCATATGAATCCATCGTGATACGACCTAAGATATTTAAATAATCCGTAGGCTTGTAGTTCAACATCGCATTACCAAACACACGTGTACGTGTATCATTCTCATAATTTTGGTAACGAGTCCAGTAGTAGTTATCTGTATAGATAGGCTTCAAACCTGCTGCAGTAGAAGGATCAGACCAGTTCCAAGTAACGTTCTTGTTATTACGGAAATAAGCTTCTTTTTGCTCTACGATATCTACGTTTGTTTGATACCACTGACGGAAGTTTTGATTCACGTTCAATCCATCATAACCTGTTCCGTAACGACCTAAACCAGAAACAACAGAGAAGTTTGACGTTGCAGAAGCAACTAACTTAGGTGAAATCTGATACGTACCTGAAATGTTCATGATGTTCTTAATCACCGATGAATTCGGTAATGTACCACGATCTTCGTTACGCGTATAACCTAATTTGAAAGATCCTTTATCCGTTGCGCCATCTAATGCAATATTTGTATTATTTGAAATCGCAGTTTCATAGAATTTTTCAGGTGTATTCGCCGCAGCTGACCATGGCTTCGCTTTTTGGAAGTTAGGACCAGCAGGATCAAAAGCATCCCAGTGGTAAACCATACGACCATCAAACTTGGTACCGTATGACGCATCTTCCGATGTAGGTACAACTAAATCATCTTGACCATCACCATTCGCATCAAAATAGAAAAAACCATCTTTTTGATATGGATCAGAATAACCAGCACCATATTGGTTTTGGTATTTAGGGAAAGTTGTTTTGTCAATCGTACCAACAGATAAACCTGAGTTAATTGTCAATCCTAAACCTTTCTTCGCTTTCTTAGTCGTGATCATGATCACACCATTCGATGCACGAGATCCGTAAAGTGCCGTAGCCGCAGCTCCTTTCAATACTGTCATTGACTCAATGTCATCCGGGTTAATATCTGCCGCAGCATTACCGTAATCATATCCTCCACGACCCGTACGCTGGTTCGTTGAGTTTGTCACGGAGTTATCGATAGGCACACCATCCACAACAAACATGGCTTGGTTATTACCTGTCAACGACTTAGATCCACGAATAACAACGTTCGTCGAACCACCGATTGAGTTACCTTGTGTAATTTGAACACCAGATACTTTACCAGATAATTGAGAGAATGCGTTTCCTGAACGGACACGCGTTAACTCATCTCCCTTGATTTGCTGCGCAGCATAAGGCAATGAGTTTTTTGTACGGGTTAAACCCAAGGCAGTAACAACAACTTCATTTAATTCAGAAGCATCAGATGCCAAAACTACGTTAATAGCCGTTTGACTTCCTACAGAAATTGTTTGTTGCTTATATCCGACAAAGCCGAATACTAAAACTGCACCGTCGCCTACTGAAATCTTATAAGATCCATCGGCGCCAGTTGTTGTACCACGAGCGGTACCTTTCAAGCTGACACTAACTCCTGGTAGAGCAGCACCATCTTCTGATGAAGTAACTTGACCAGTTACTTGTCTCAGTGAAATTGAGTTTTGAGCGAATAATGAACTGAACACAGTCATTACCATTACCCAAATGAGTAAGAGTTTTTTCATGTTGATTAATTTAATTAATGAAAAATATTAATAAAAGTTATGCAAGTTATAGATTTTCTTATTCCGACCAAAGAAAATTTCGAAAAAGGAATGATCAGCCTACAGAACCCCTGCTGAAATTCAATACAGCCAAATATTCGCTAAAATTTCCACTAACTAAACAATCTGAGCCAACTGGAACAAAAACCGTATGGCTGTAGCCTTGCAAAGCGCCACAAATGAGCAGGCGAAGTCCCTCAAAAAGAAAGGGGGTAAGCTTTCGCTTACCCCCTTTTCTACTGTCATGCTTATGACAAATAAATTACTTCCAACTTGGGTTTTGAACCAAATTAGGATTTGCATTCGTTAACGTTTCCGTGATAGGGAAAGTCCACTCTCTCGCAGTAGGAGTTAATGAACATCTATCTACTGGAGATTGTGCTGGAATTCCGCACGTACTTCCACGTGTTAATGTTCTAGACGTACGCTTCAAGTCAAAGAAACGGTGACCTTCGCCCACGAACTCTCTTCTTCTCTCATCAGCGATGGCATTAACCAACGTAGCTCCTGTTAAATCTTCATTCACATAGCCGCTAATTCTAGCCGTTCTAACTGCGTTCAAATCGCGCATCGCTAAGGCATCTTGAGGCGTGCTTGAACGTGCATACGCTTCTGCTCTGATCAAGTATAACTCCGCCGTTTTCATAGCAATAAAATTCGCATTACCGTTAGAAACACCACCTTTACCTCTATACTTAGTTAAAGCTAAGGCCTGAGGAACTTCAGTCGTTCTGTTCACATTCGCAAAATAAGCACCGTAACGGATGTCATTGCTACGAATCAAACCAGTTGTACCCGCAATCGTTGCGATTTCTAACGCTGGACGGAAATAACTTCTGTTATTCGTTGCGAAGAATGCAATAAATGAAGGTCCACTTTGACCTGCGTCAAATTGTACGTTCCAAATGATCTCACCAGCAGCTGCCTCTGAGTACATCCCGTTGAACGTAGTTTGATTGTTAACTAACGCCGGTGCAATAGCGATACCTGCCGTTGCTGCTGCGATTGCATCCGCATACAAACCTGCATAAAGCGAAACACGTGCTTTCAATAAATGAACAGCTGCTAAACCCATTTTAGGACGAATAACTGCAAATCCTTGATTTACGTTTTTGTCAATATCCGCTAAAAGTGTTTGTGCTGCATTAATATCAGCAAACATTTCATCATAGTATACTTTGTTTGATAATCTTACTGGCTTTGCATCCGAAGAAATCTCAAACGTTTTGCTATAATTCAACGCTAACGTTGTCGTGCTATTGCGATCATAGTTTTCTGCAAAATATCTGAAAAGATCAAAATGAGCCATCGCTCTAATCGCATGTGCTTGACCTTTAATACGATTTGCCGTCTTTTTATTCGCCGGCGTCGTAAACTTATCTACGTCTCTCAATACAATGTTAGCCACAGAAATTACCTTGTAACCTGCATTGTAGATGTTCGTAATTTGAGCGGTATTTTGCTGAAACTGGAAGTTTGACATATCTCTCGAATTTGCCAACGTTTGAATTGTTTCATACAAGTTATCACTTAATACATCGGGCATAATGGCTAAGCCAGCACCCGTACCACTTCCAGATCCATAGTAATCATTGGCTCTGAAGTTTGCATAGGCACCGTCAAGTACCTGCTCTAATTGACCCATATCAGATGGGTTATTCACGGCGTCCAGCGTAAATTCTGGCGCAAGATTAACAAAACTGTCTTGGCAGCTTTGCAACGTAAATGCAGCGATTAATACCAATGCTGAGGTACGTTTGAATATTTTAGTTATCATAATATCTAAGTGTTTAATAATTAAAACCCAATGCTTAAACCAAATGTAGTTTGTACCAAGGAAGGATACTGCGCACCTGTTAATGAAGTACCTGTAGCCTCTGGATCAAAACCTCTAAATTTAGTAATCGTAAATAGGTTTTGTCCTTGAACGAAAACACGTGCAGATCTAACTTTGATCTTCTTTAACGTGTTCGCATTAAACGTATAACCTAATGTTACGTTACGAAGTCTCCAGAAACTAGCATCATCAATTAATCTAGATGTTTGAGCTCTGTATGGGTTTCCTGGTCTTGGAACATCCGTGATTTTATTCGTAGGCGTCCACTCATTAAGCACAGAAATATGCATGTTATCCCAGTAGTACGTTGGGTTAATGATGTTATTCAAATCATTATTATACATTTCTCTACCTAAGAAGAAGTTGGCCTGAGCACTTAAATCAAACCCTGCATAAGAAAGTCTAGTCGTTAAACCACCGAACAATGGTGCATCAGACGTACCATACTTGATTTTATCCGCTACGTTAAATGTCTGTGTTTTAGTACCATCTAACTTCGTGTACAAGGCATTTCCTGTTTCCGGATCAACACCCGCGAAAGGAACCAAGAATAAGGTATTGATTGGGCTTCCTTTAGATAATACAGTCACACCAGAAATTACGTTATCTTGAGGCAATGCCACAATTTCGTTTTTGTTGTATGAGATATTACCACCAATGTTCCATGTGAATGATCCAGTTTTGATAATGTCTGCATTTAACGAAACTTCAATACCTTGGTTTTGAACCTCACCAAAGTTACTTTGGATCGATGTAAAACCACCTGAAGATGGATCTACTGGCAAGTTATAGAACTGATCTGTTGTATTACGTGTATACACCTCAACAGTACCATTGATTCTATTTTTCATGACAGAAAAGTCAACACCAATATTAGCTGTTGAGTTGATCTCCCAAGTTAAACGTGGGTTACCCGGTACACTTGGTGACCATGCACCTACACCTGCGTATGAAGTTCTTCCGAATTGTGGAATAGGATACAAGTCAGCACCATTGTTACCTGTTGTACCGTAACTAGCTCTAAACTTCAAGCTAGAGATAAACGCGATATCTCTAATAAATGCTTCTTCGCTAGCTAACCACACAGCTCCTACAGATCCAAAGTTTGCCCACTTATTGTTCAAACCAAAACGAGACGAACCATCGCGACGCGCAACAACGTTCAAGAAATACTTTCCATCATATCCGTAGTTTGCAGTAGCAAAAACAGACATTAAGCCATATTGATCACCATTACCTGCAACCGCTGGAATGTAGTTAGGCGTTGTAGCCGTTCCTGGTGTGATACCTGCTTCGTTCGTGAATCCATTCGTAAATCCGTAACCTGTAAACTGAAAAGATCTGAAGTCATTCTTGATCAATTCACCAAAAACACCTGCACTGATTTCGTGCTTACCGAACGTCGCATTGTAGTTTAATGAAGTCGTTCCAGTAAAACGGAAGTTTCTGTTCATCGCTCTTGTCAAGATACCTTGACGTGCAATACCACCTGAAACGCGCGGATCTGTAAAGGCCGCATTTTCATTTTGTGTATAGTCAACACCCCAGTTTGTTCTTAAAAACAAACCTTTCACTGCTGGGATATGATACTCTAAATAAGATGTAGCCACACCTTTAATTTGCTTATTAAAGTTGTAGTTTAAAAACAACTCCATCGCACCGTTTGGCTGACCTGAACCTAATTGGCCAGTACCTGCACCACCTGATTGATTGTAGCTTCCATCAGGAAGTTGGGCTACCTCATATGGGTTACTCCAACGAATCGCATTCAAAGGTGAACTCAAAAACGTATTCGCTTCTGATGTATTTGTACGATCAGAGAAACCACCTTGAATACCTAAACCAAATTTGAAGTTCTTAACCGTGTTATCCACATTCGCACGTACCGTGTAACGCTTCAATCCAGTTGTCTTCACAATACCTTCTTGGTCCATGTAGGCTAAAGAAGCATAGAACTTGCTCGCTTCGTTACCACCTGTTGCTGAGATTTGGTGTTGCTCCGTTTTCGCTGTGCGGAACAATTCATCGCGCCAGCTAAAGTTAACCTTGCTTAATGAATCACTCTCTGCTTTAGACCATCCGTAAGGATTGCCACGCTGAAGCTCATACTTAATTTTCTGCTCACTAGTCATCACAATTAAGCGATCTTCTGGCATCGTGCTTTGACCTAATTGATAATCATAGTTGATCTGAACTTGACCCGCTTTACCACGCTTCGTCGTAATAACGAATACTCCATTAGCTCCTCTAGAACCATAAATACCTGTTGACACAGCATCCTTTAGTACCTCGATACTCTCGAAGTCACCCTGGTTCATCGTCTGAAAATCAGCCGCAGAAATCTCAACTCCATCTAGAATAAATAATGGCGTATTCACACCATTGATGGAACCGTTACCACGAATACGCACAACGGCTTGTTGGCCCGGTTGACCACCATTCGCCATAACAGATACACCTGTAGCCGCACCTTGCAAAGCCTGGTCGAATGAACCAAATGGCTGCTTAGCTACTTCTTTAGATGAAATGTTTGCTGTCGCACCAGAGAAAGTTCGCTTTTGAATCGAACTGTAACCCGTCACAACGACTTCAGATAACTGACGTGAATCCGTAGATAACGCCACGTTGATAACCGATTGGTTACCTACTGAAACACTTTGTGTGTTTAATCCTACAAAGGAGAATACCAATGTAGTGTTAGAGGCTGCTGACAATGTGTAATTTCCATTGGCATCAGTTTGAGTTCCTCTTGCTGTTCCCTTAATTGAGATGGTAACACCAGGAAGTGCAGAACCATCTTCGACTGAAGTAACCCTTCCGGTGACTTGTCGCACACTAATTGAATTTTGAGCTTGTATCACGCTTACGAAAGCAAGAATCATAGCCCAAATTAGTAATAGTTTTTTCATGTACTTTTTAGTTTGGGGTGAAAAAATAAGTTTAACTAATTAATTGTAACCCGAAAATTAGGGAAATGTTAATAAAGAGCCAAATTTTTGCCAAATTATCAAAGGCAAAATGGACATTTTTCAGAATAAACGAAGGGAAAATGCCTTAATCACACTGATTTAGCGCATGGAAACACAAGCGAATATGAATATACTCAGGTGAGCACCAGGTGATTATTTTGACTAAAATAGTACGATTCCGGGAACCTAAACGATTTGGTTTAATACCAGCACGCCTAAAAGACCCGCTACAGACACAATTGTCTCCATCAAAGACCAGGAACGAATCGTTTCTTTGACCGACAAATTAAAATATTCTTTAAACATCCAAAATCCCGTATCATTCACATGCGAGAACATCAAACTCCCCGCACCAATACTCAAGACCATTAAATTCGGATTAACATCTCCACTCGCGACCAAAGGCAAAATCATGCCCGCCGCCGTCAAGCCTGCGATCGTTGCCGAACCTATACATACGCGTATGATCGCGGCCATCAACCAGCCTAATACCAATGGAGGAATAGGCAAACTACCTAAGTAGCCCGCAATTTCTTTACTTACGCCGGACACCAGCAAGACTTCCTTGAAGGTTCCCGCTCCCGCAATAATCAATAAGATCATACCTACATCCTTCACCGCCTCCGTGTATATACCCATCACATGCTCCATGGATTTACCTAAACGTAGGCCCAAGGTCCAAGTAGCGAAACAGATGGCCACCAACATCACCATGGCGGGGTCTGAAATTAAGTGTATAACTGGACTGAATGATGAATCTTTGCCCAGCTGCACATCTAGCGCAGTCGTCACCACTAATAAAAACACGGGCAACAAGGCCGTTAAAAAACTCGAAAACTTACTCGGCAATTCATCCTCTGGAACCTCCTGAACAGCAAACGTCTTTAAGGGTTTAGGTTGGATGTGGCCAAGTGTTTTGGCGAAAATGGGTCCTGCTAAGATAATCGCCGGAATGGAAACAAGGATCCCATAGATCAAGGTCGTTCCCATATTCGCATGAAACTGCGCAACCAAAGCAGCTGGAGATGGATGTGGAGGCAAGTATCCGTGCGCCACCGACAAAGAAGCCATCATCGGTACGCCTGCCATGAGAGGATTTAATTTGAATTTCTGCACGAGGGCAAAAATCAATGGGATCATCAGCACAAAGCCGACGTTATAAAATAAAGGAATACCAATAATGAAACCCGTGAACATCAAACCCCACGAAATATTCTTTTCACCAAACAACTGAATCAACGTCGATGCGATTTGTTGGGCCGCCCCACTGCTCGCCACCAATTT
>JAIXRT010000283.1 GCA_027485075.1 Cytophagaceae bacterium | reverse complement strand
TGGGCCATTACAATAAACAGGAAGTGATTTACGATGCAATTCTTTGCACCTTACAATTACACTATTCAAGTGCGGTATATGAAGCTGCTGAGAAAGAAGCCATGCAACATTTTCCACTCTATGTACCTATTGAAAATAGGGACGAGTCCTATGTTGAAAATGAAGCATTTGAAGAAGAAGTTGAGGTAATGATTCTCGAGATCATTGACGAACTTGAGGAAAATGATGAAGTCAAAGTAAGTGAATACATTGAAATCGATGAAAATTTTGAATTTGGTGTTGGTTTAGATGTTGCACTCTATGTGCCAGCATTCGAGATTGACGTCATTGAAAAATTCATTACTGATTTCAATGGTGGCACCTTATCATTAGATCCATCTCGATTCTCATTCCGTTCAGAAGACCCTGAATTTTAATGAGTAAGTATATTTTTTACGCACCTAATCCGACTAGTGAGAATCGACTCAGCGAAGAAGAGTCGTTTCACGCTAGTCGGGTTTTGCGTTTAAAATCAGGTGATCAAATTAATTTACTTGATGGTCAGGGTGGTAAATACGCCGCTTTACTTGCTCAAGTAGATCCTAAAAATACCACATTCACGCAATTATCTTTACTGGAGAAACAAGCGATAATACCCTACCAAATTCATATCTATGTGGCACCTACCAAACAAATGGAGCGCATGGAATGGATGGTAGAAAAGTGCTGTGAATTTGGCATACATGGAATCCATTTTTTCAATTCTCGCAATTCAGAGCGAAAAGAAATTAAACTAAACCGCCTAGAGAAAATAGCTATATCGGCCTTAAAACAGTCAAAAAATCTATACTTACCTGATATATCGCCTATTAGACCTTTGTCAACTTATATGAATTCGCTTGTTGAATCCGCATCGACACAACGGCTATTCGCTCATATTTCTGATCAACCTGTGGAAAGTTTATCAAAACAGTTAATCCGAAATAAGAGTTATCATATTTTGATTGGTCCAGAAGGAGACTTTACACCAACAGAATCAGCTGATTTATTACGTGCGAACTGGACTCCATTTAGTCTAGGAAAATCAATTTTACGGACAGAAACAGCTTGCATTGCCGCAACCATGGGAGTTCACATGGTGCACGAATAGGTATAAATCTGATAATAATCAGAAAATAAATTGCCTTTAAAAGGTTTTAAAGGAAAATTGATGTTTAAATTTGCACTGTAAAAATTTATATTCTTTATGCAATTAGTTCTTCCCGCATTTATCATTCACTGGTACATTTCGTTATTTAGTCAGACCTTTTTCCTTCATCGTTATTCAGCGCATAAAATGTTCTTGATGAACAAATTCTGGGAGAAATTCTTTTACTTCTTAACTTATCTTTCACAAGGTTCTTCTTTCTTAAGTCCACGTGCATATGCTATTCTTCATCGCATGCACCACGCTTTTTCAGATACAAAAAAAGATCCGCATTCTCCTTTGTTCTCAAGTAATGTGTTCACCATGATGTGGAAAACAAAAGATATTTACAATGCGGTTTTAAATCGTAAACAAGCTGTTGAAGAACGCTTTGAACATGATTACCCCGTATCCAAAACAATTGAAAAAATTGGAGATTCTTGGATTTCACGTATCGGTTGGGGAGTGGCTTATGTTTGCTTATACATGGCAGCTTTCATTTATTTTGACATGCACTGGGCATTTTTCTTCTTATTACCCGTACATTTTTTAATGGGACCCGTACATGGTGCAATTGTCAACTGGTCTGGTCATAAGTATGGATACCAAAACTATGACAACCACGATAGCTCAAAAAATTCATTGGTTTTTGATGTACTTATGATGGGAGAATTATTTCAGAATAATCACCACAAATTACCAAATCGTGTCAATTTTGCGACAAAGTGGTTTGAATTCGATCCCACCTATCCAATGATCAAAATATTAACTTGGCTTCGAATTATTCGTCCCAATGTAAAAGATCCCAATGCAAAGTTTTAATTAATAAAAAAGGCCGTCTAGTGACGGCCTTTTTTATAGGGTAAAATCTGCTTGAAACTTTTCTAAGTATTCTGCCACCCGTTTAAGAAATCCTCCACCCAAAGAGCCATCGACGACGCGATGATCGTAGGAATGAGAAATAAACATCTTTTGACGGATTACAATTTGATCTTCACCCGTTGGCCCAGTAATAACCGCAGGCTTCTTTTCAATAATACCAAAAGCTAATATTCCAACCTGTGGTTGTACAATGATAGGCGTACCCATTAAATTACCAAAACCACCTATGTTGGATATCGTATAAGTACCACCTTCTAAATCTGTTGGAGTCAATTTATTTTTTCGTGCACGGGCAGACAAATCATTGACCTTTTGCGTTAACTCGACTAAAGTTAATTGATCGACATTGTGAATAACGGGAACAATTAAATTTCCATTAGGCAAGGCTACCGCCATACCAATATTGATTTGCTGATGTTGAACAATATAATCTCCTTCTACGGATATATTAATTCCTGGGAAATCCTTTATTGCCTTCGCCGTAGCCATAAATAGGAGCGGAGTATAGGTAATCGGTTCCTTGTAGGTATCCAAAAACTTTCCTTTTATCTGCTCACGCCACTGAACTATATTCGTTAAATCAGCTTCTAGAAAAGACGTTACGTGAGGTGAAATTCGCTTAGAATCAGACATGCGCTCCGAAATCATTTTTCGCATTCGATCCATTTCAACCACCTCATCACCGGGTAAACGTAAACCGGGGCCTTGACTTAAGGTACCCGAAGCAATCATGCGTTTCGAATTCCGCACAGCGATGTAGTTCAACACATCTTTCTTCGTAACCCGGCCATCCATACCCGAACCACGTATTCCACTCAATTCACGCTGAGAAACACTTTCTTGTTGGCAAATCTGTTTAATCAACGGTGACACCCAAGGATTTGATTTCACCTCAGCACCATCAAAATTTCCTAAACTTAAATCTAATAAAGCATTCAATTCAGGTTCTGGATGAAATACTTCTTCACTCGAAAAACCCTTTGATTCTACCACCAAATCTTCACTCGCGTCAATTAGACAGAAAGCTTTACCAATCGTAACAATTTGACCCTCAGGAACTAAAATTTGCTTCAATACTCCAGCTATTGGGGAAGGAACTTCCGTATCAATTTTATCTGTAGCAACTTCCAGAATGAATTCATCGGCTTCGACAAAATCACCAGGTTGTTTCAACCAGGTTAAAACAGTTGCCTCCATGATACTTTCGCCCATTTTAGGCATGATAATTTCCGTTAGCGCCATATCTATTCAGCCAAATCGTTTAATAAAAATCTTCTCAATAAATTAATTGCAGTCAGAGACGTCAAATGTATATTCTGAATACGAGTTCCTCCTAAAGTTAATTTACGCGTAATAACACCTGTGGGATGAGCTAATGCAATCCAAATGGTTCCAACTGGTTTCTCCGATGTACCCCCATCTGGACCCGCAATACCTGAGGTAGCCAGTGCATATTCGCTGCCATTCAATTCACGAACTCCTGTAGCCATGGCTCGAATACACGCTTCACTGACAGCACCTTCATCATTCAAAATTTGAGCAGAAACACCCAATTGATTCATTTTTATATCATTTGCGTAGGCGAGTAACCCTCCTAAAAAATAGGCAGAACAACCTGCTTGCTGCGTGAATTGAGAAGCTAAATATCCGCCTGTACAACTTTCAGCTAAAGAAAGAGTCGCTTGTTTAGAAACCAATAATTTACCAACAACATCCGCTAATTCATCCTTTTCATAACCAAACACATAGGATTTGATCAAGGGCATTACCTTGGCATATTCAGCAGAAATTTGCTGATGCAGATTTTCAGCAGAATCACCAAATCCTGTTAAACGAAGTTTCACTATACCTAATGAAGGTAAATAGGCCAACTTAATATGTGCGGGCAATTGTAATTCCCAGTCTTGAATTAAATCCGACAAATAAGACTCACCAATTCCAACAGTTTTAACTAACTGATGTACAATGACTGGTAATTTAAAGTGATTAACCAACCGAGGTAAAACCTCTGATTCCATAATCGCCTTCATTTCAAAAGGGACACCCGGCATCGAAATCCAGATAGTATCCAATTCATTGAACCACATCGCAGGTGCTGTGCCTTGCTTATTAGGTATAAATGTGCATTTTGTGGGTAGTAACGCCTGATCGCGATTTAAATCGCTCAATTCCCGACCGCGCTTGAGAAAGAATTCGGTGACATCTTGCAACGCCTCCGAATGATAAGCAAGCGTACAATCAAAAAAATCAGCTAGTATTTTTTTCGTCAAATCATCTTTAGTTGGCCCCAATCCACCCGTAATAAAAACCACATCCGCACGCTTTTGCGCTTCTTGTAATATCTGTACGATCTCATCTTTTTGATCCCCTACAGAAGATTTCCGCACGGTTTTGATGCCTAACTTGTCTAGTTCAAGACTGATCCACTGGGTATTCGTGTCAAGAATTTGACCGTATAGAATCTCATCGCCAATGGTAATAATTTCTGCTCGAACCATTTAGTTTTCTTACTTTTGTACGAAAATACGATTTATTTGGTTTGGAATCACATCAAACAAACGAAAAACAAACGCCTGAAATGAAACATTCTGAAATCCATTTTGATATCAAGCTTGACGAAAATAGTATCCCTGAACAAATCTCTTGGTCAGCAACAGATAACCCCAATGAAGGCATTGAGGAGACAAAAGCCATATTAGTTGCCACATGGGATCCTTATCACAAGGGGACTCTAGCTTTACCATTGTGGACAAAGGATATGGAAATGCTTGACATGAAGCGCTTTTTCATTGAAATTATGGGAACAGTAGGAGATGCCGCTTTACAAGCGACGGGCGATACCGAGTTTGCTTTTGAAGTAGAACAAGTTTGCAAAAAGCTTTCTCAAAATTTGAAAAAAGAAATCACAGCTGCCTCTAAAGGCCAATAATCTAATCTTATGCGTCTGCTAACTTCACTTTTCCTTTGTATCATTTTCGCCACGAATGTGCAGGCGCAAAAAGGAATAAACTTTATTAAATCGGCCAGCTTACAAGCGGCAATCAATACGGCTAAACAACAAAATAAGTTGCTTTTTGTAGAGGCATATGAGCCCACTTGCCATGTTTGTAATTCATTTAAAGGGACATTTGCTCAGCCACAAGTAGGCGCTTTGTATAATGCCAACTTCGTTAATTTTCAATTAGACGTTCGTAAACCTGAAAATCTAAAAGCATTACAACAGTTAAAAATCAATATTAACGCAACCCCTACATTTTTATTCTTTGATCCCAAAAGCATGAAATTGCTTCAGGCAAAAGCATTTGGTGAAAAGGAAAACACGATCATTAATGTGAACAGCATTGCCCAAAAAGCTTCTAATCCAGCTGAGCAAGCCACCAATTTCGCGAGTAGATTTAAATCCGGTGAACGAGGCTTTGCCTTCTTGTTAAACTACGCACAAATTGCCCGATTAACTGCAGATACGAATACTAATATCAAGATGATCAACGAGTTAGTTAAAGTGATGCCTACCAACCAATATGTAAGTCAAAGTGCACTAAACATCATCCAAATGGTCATGATGAATAATAATAATGCGCTTTTTGATTATTACGTTAGTCATTTAACACAATACAACCGGATAGCGGATCCTTCTTTGGTAAAAATGATATATGAGAATATTTTTCAGATTGTCATGACCAGCTCTCAGGTCAATAAGCTTTCAGCTGCCGAAATTGCAAAATTAAAAGACCAAATGGCGAAAACAGGAATCGATAAAGGTTCTATTGTACGCCGAACTTGGATGGCCGAAAGTATTCTTTTATTCAAGCAAAAGAAGGCAATGGCGGCGATTAATGTCATCAACGAACTAATCGATGCACTACCTAGTGCACCTGGCCCGAAAGAATACCAATATTTATGTGATTTTGTTAAATCAAAAACGAAAGACAAAGCGGCTCTGAAATTTGCACAAACGAATTGGTGTAAATTTGGGCTACGTTAATTAGCGTAAAAACGCACGATAAAGCATAACAAGCACACAAAACAAAAACATAACGATCGATATCTTGTTGATCGTATGCATCGTACGGATGTTAAAGTTAGTTGGCGCACCCGGTTTAGGTTTTTGAAAAACCCGAATGAAATAGGTGAATATTTCGCCAACTTTAAATTGTTCCTTTAATCTGCTCATAATTAATTCGTTATCTGTGGATCTCTCCAATTACCATCATCTTTAATTAACTGAATCAATTCATCCACCGCAGCATCTGCAGGAACTGATTTTTTTACTACTTCTTGTCCTCGGTATAGGGCAATTTTATCTTTTCCAATACCTACATAACCATAATCCGCATCTGCCATTTCCCCCGGGCCATTCACAATGCACCCCATAATACCAATTTTAATGCCTTTGAGATGATCAGTTACTTGGCGAATCTTCGCTGTCGTTTCTTGTAAATCAAACAAAGTACGACCGCAGGAAGGACAAGATATGTATTCCGTTTTAGAGATACGCATTCGGCTCGCTTGCAAAACACCAAAAGCCGTTGCATTCAATAATGCCTGCTTATCTAAAACATATGGCATGGAAAGCATAATCCCATCTCCTAATCCATCGATGAATAATCCACCCGCATCCGTAGGTGCAAATAATTGCAATTGATTCGCATCTACATTGGAGTAAGCTAGTTGAAGAATAACAGGAATCTGAATATCATGCTGAATCAGTTCGAAAAAGAACCGACGAAGATCAGCCATTCGATGCGCATTTTGAGAATGTAAAATCAAAACAACCCGTTCAGAAGGCAATTGATTAACCAACTCGATATCGGAACAATCCATTGAAATGAAATTCATTTCTGGATGCTTAGGCAAATCCGTAAGATATTCCTCTAAATTAAATAGCGGAAAAACATGCATATCACCTTGCCATTGTGGGGCATTAACAATCTGTTTAAGCCCATTTGGCAACATAAAATCTATTGACACATCTCCTGTGAAAATATAATCAGCCCCAAGATCATTCATCGCCCATTTATCTGGCTCAGGTAGATAAAAGTGACCAATTGATTTTAAATCATCCATGAGAACTTCTGCCATTTGCGAGAAATCTGCAATAACCCGTGGTACTTGATGTCCGCCGAAATTGACAACTTCCTTCGTGGGCCGTCTATCGTGTGCAAAAGGATTGATAGGGGAATCTAAATTTGGTTTTTCAGCTTGAAATGGAGCAATTGGCGTACTAATCGAAGCACGTGACTGATAACGACGAGCAAGTTCCTTCGCCACAGGAATTTCAAATTCAGGATCTTCCGTTAATGAAACACGAATTGTATCACCCAATCCATCTTCTAATAAGGTTCCAATCCCCACAGCAGATTTAATTCGACCATCTTCTCCTTCGCCTGCTTCTGTCACACCTAAATGCAAGGGATACGCCTTGAACTGACCATCCGCTAATTTCTTACTTAACAGACGATACGCTTCCACCATGACTTGCGTGTTGGACGATTTCATCGAAAGCACAATATTGTAATACTTTTCATCCTCACATATACGCAAGAACTCTAAGGCAGATTCAACCATTCCTAAGGGAGTATCGCCGTAGCGACTTAATATACGATCCGATAAGGAACCATGATTCGTACCAATGCGCATCGCAGTGCCATATTCCTTGCAAATATTGACCAGGGGCAAAAATTTATCACGTATACGCTCTAATTCTGACTGATAAGACGCATCCGTGTAATCGATCGTCTCAAATCGCTTTTTATCAGCATAATTACCCGGATTAATCCGAACCTTTTCAACGATTCTTGCAGCAAGTTCAGCCGCATTGGGTGTAAAATGTATATCCGCAACTAGGGGCGTAGTATACCCTCTAGCACGTAAACCTTTCCGAATATTTTCTAAATTTTGAGCTTCTTTAACAGAAGGAGCTGTGATACGCACTAACTCACATCCCGCATCGATCATCCGAATAGATTGTTCGATAGAACCTTGGGTATCCATGGTATCCACAGTGGTCATGGATTGGATTCGAATGGGAAAATCGGATCCTAAATATAAATCTCCAATCTGTACAGGTATGGTTTCTCTGCGTTGATAAGAAACGAGAGAACGTGCGTACTGATTGCCATCGGCAATTAAATGGGCATTAGGAGATTGAAATATTCGAGACATAAAACAAAATTACAAAGAAAAGCCCCAGCTATCAATGGAAAGATGGGGCGATTCTATATTATCTTTCTACTTACCAAGAACTCTTTTTATGACCAATTGTTGCATAATAAAGTATAAATAAATAGCACGGAACCATAATCGAATAGGATAATTGAGTATCACCTAGTGAGTCGGCAATCGACCCATACACCAAAGGAATCAAGGCGCCCCCTGAAATCATCATAATAATTAAGGCTGAACCAATTTTGGTAAACTTGCCTAACCCTTGGATGGCTAATGGCCACATGGCAGGCCACATGAGTGCATTTGCTAAGCCCAATAATGCGATGCATAAAACAGATAAATATCCATCTAAAGCGACTGCACCTACGGAAAATATAATTCCTAAAATTGCCGAATAGTTTAATGCCTTCGATTGACTCAGGTATTTAGGGATGAAAAATATACCTACGATGTAACCGGCCAACATCCCATACAGCGTATAGCTAGTGAATGATTTCGCAATATCCATGCTGAAACCTTTAGAAACGCCATAATTGATGATTGTATCCCCAGCCATGACCTCAACACCTACATACAAGAAGAAAGCAATAAGACCCAACACTAAATTAGGATATTCCCAAACGCTAGATTTCGTGGCACTTTTTTCTTCTTCAGTCTCTTCCGCTTCCACTTCTGGTAGCGTAGAAAAACGCACCCATAACGCCAAAGCAACTAAAATAGCCGTCATGATACCATAAGGCATAATAACCGTTTCAAGTTTAGCCGCCCCGGCAGCAGATGATAAAAGCAATCCACCAAAAATAACTTGGCTTAATATCCCAGCGACTTTATTACAAATTCCCATAACAGAAATTCGCTGAGCCGCACTCTCAGAAGGCCCTAAAATAGTCACGTAGGGATTTGATGCTGTCTGCAATAAGGCTAAGCCTGTTCCAATAACGAACAGCCCTAATAAAAACAAAGCGTAATTCTCAGCTTTGGCAGCAGGGATAAATAACAAAGTCCCCACAGCCATGGCCAATAAACCAAACGACATTCCATTTTTAAATCCTGTTTTAGCCAGCACCCAGGAAGAAGGAATTGCCATCACAAAGTAGGAGATAAAGAAGGCAGAAGTAACTAATAAAGACTGAAAGTTATTCAATTGGAACGCATCCTTAAAGAATGCAATAAGTACAGAGTTTACCCAGGTAACGAATCCGAATACAAAAAACAGTATTCCGATCATGATTAAAGGGCCATTGGATTGTTTAGCTTGTGTCATAGGTTTAGTATTGATCATTTAATGCAAAGATAGGTTTATTTGTTTTCCATTTTCCACGCGTAAAATCTGGAATTTGAATAGGAGCGGAGCCTTTTGCAATAGATTCCTCTGAAAGTGGTGAAATGGCCGACCAGGCAGCTGCATCATACACATCGATAGGTGGTGCCACTTTATTTTTAATGGATTCAATAAATGCGCGCAGAACAAAATAATCAATTCCACCATGGCCAGCATTTTCAGCATCTGCCGCATGAGATTTCCATAGTGGGTGATCGTATTTTTCTTGATATGGCTTAAAATCTTCCCAACGATGTTTTATGGGAGAAACTCCCTCCAAGTAAATAGACTTGTTATCTTCTGTCCAAATCCCTTTTGTTCCTTGAACGCGGAAACCCAATGAATACGGGCGTGGCAAGTTGGTATCATGCGTTATCAAAATGGTCTCACCATTATGACATTTAATCATCGTTTGAACCACATCACCGCATTTGAATTTAACTTTCGCATTGGGATGATCTTTACCGCCTTTCTCCTCGATATATTGATGTAAACCCATCGCAGGTGAGGCCATAGAGGTTAAATAGGCAAACTGATTTCCGCGATTGATATTCAACATTTCTGCTACTGGCCCTAAACCATGCGTAGGATAGAGGTCTCCATTTCGGTCAACGGAATGTTGGGTCCGCCACTTTGCCTCAGAAAAACCTTTGGCACCAAATTCAACACCACCTCCATAGGCTTGTTTACCATCATTGAATTTAACTTCTCTCAAATCATGTTGGTAACCACATTGTACGTGAGATAATGTACCGAACATACCCTGTCTAACCATATTTAAGGTTGCCATGACATCACGTCGGTAACATACATTTTCTAAGATCATGCAATGGGAACCGGTCTTCTCGTACATATTGACCAAATCCCAAGATTCCTGAAGTGTTACAGTGGCCGAAACTTCCACACCTGCATATTTACCTTGCTTCATTACTTCGAGCGCCATAGGCACATGCCATTCCCAAGGAGTGGCAATGACAACGCCATCGATATCTGAACGTTTGGCTAAATTTTCAAAATCATGATCGCCTTTTTGATATACCGCAGCGGGCTTTCGACCTTTGGCTGCAATCATTTTCTGAGCTTGTTGAATGGCATTGGGGTCCACATCGCAAATGGCGACAATTTCAACATCATCCCGATACAAGGCCATTTCCAGGTGATTCCGTCCTCGAAGTCCAACGCCGATGAAACCTAATCGTACTTTTTCTAGTTGTATAGTTTGTGATTGAGCTAAATGAGGCAAAAAAGCCGCGCCTGATGTATATACGAGCGATTTAGCGATAAAATTCCTTCGCTTCATAGATTTGTTAAATAGGTTTTAAACTGTTGGAATTGAAATTTAATCAAATTACTCTTGTAAATTTATACCTAAATTAAAAAAATGAACGACGCTCCAAAAGTTAGTATCTTCCGCAAAGAACATTTCAATGCTGCCCATCGGTTACATAATGCTGGTTGGAGTGACGAGAAAAACAAGGAAATTTTTGGTTTATGTAATAATCCCAACTACCATGGGCATAATTATGAATTAATTATTCAAGTTACCGGAACAATTAATCCAGAAACAGGTTATGTCATCGATACCAAAGTTTTGTCGGACTTAGTACAACGCGAAGTGTGCAAGAAATTTGACCACCGCAACCTTAATTTAGATGTACCCGAGTTCGCCCAATTAAATCCTACAGCAGAAAATATTGCCATAGTGATTTACGGAAAACTTAGACCGCATATTGACACAACCTTAGAATTAAAAATTAAATTATATGAAACAGAAAGAAATTTCGTTGAATTCCCTGCTAATTGATACAGACCGTTTCTTGTTGACAGACGAAGAAATTGGTGACAATCATGTAGCCACCTCGATCGAAACACCGATGAGGGAGGATGCTTTTGTTCTTTCTGATGCAGAAAAAATTGAAAAAGTAGCTGCTCACTTTCGTGAGATCATGCTGACATTAGGTTTAGATCTAACGGATGATTCTCTTCGTGGAACACCGAAGCGTGTAGCTAAAATGTATATCGAGGAAATTTTCAGTGGTTTAAATCCTGCTAATGAGCCTAAGATTGCGCTATTTGAAAACAAATTTGGTTACAATGAAATGCTTATCGAGAAGAACATCAGTTTTTACTCGAATTGCGAGCATCATTTTGTACCCATCATGGGCAAGACACACATTGCATATATCTCATCAGGACAAGTGATCGGTTTATCTAAGTTAAATCGCATCGTTCAGTATTTTGCTAAACGTCCTCAAGTTCAGGAACGCTTAACCATGCAAATCGCAAAATACCTTCAAAAGGTGTTGAAAACAGAACATGTGGCTGTTTTCATTGATGCCAAACACTTATGCGTTTCTTCTAGAGGCGTTAAAGATGATGCGACATCGACCATCACTTCATATTACGGCGGTAAATTTCAAGAAGATAATACTAAGCGAGAATTTTTAGACTCACTTCACAACTAAGCAATTTGGGAACTTATATCATTGTAGGCGCCAGTCATGGCATTGGCGCCGCTACGGCCAATAAACTTGTACAAGCAGGACATCGTGTGATTAACATAGCACGTTCATCGGCTGATAATTGCGAAAATCATGTTTGGGATGCAGCGACAGATGCAGCATTACCTACCATCGACGGACCGATTGAAGGAATTGTTTATAATCCAGGTAGTATTGTTTTGAAACCATTTCACCGACTAACCCAAGCGGATTTCCAGTCAGACTTTCAAATCAATGTACTCGGCGCTGTAAAAGTGATTCAAACCTATTTGCCCAATTTAAAACAAAATGGATCAGGCTCAATCGTATTATTTAGTACCGTAGCTGTTCAAACAGGTATGGGATTTCATGCATCTATAGCTAGTTCCAAAGGTGCGATTGAAGGACTTACGCGCTCACTTGCGGCAGAATTATCCTCCCTAAACATACGTGTAAACGCCATTGCTCCTTCATTAACAAATACACCACTAGCTGCAGCTTTACTTAATTCACCAGAAAAAATAGAGGCAAGTGGCAAACGTCATCCCTTAGGACGCGTAGGAGAATCCAAGGATATTGCAAACCTGACTTATTTCTTGTTAGATCCAGAAAATTCGTGGATTACAGGTCAAATTATGGGTGTAGACGGAGGAATGGGTAAATTAAAACCAGCTTAAAGCGCGTAAAAGTGCTTTTGGTTTAAAGCCATATTGGTGGCGTTCCAATTAATCTTCTTGGTGAATGGGGCTTTCCGTATAGGACAGTCGTCTATTTCACAATGTGAACAACAATCATCCAAACACGGATCTACGTGTACAAATATCTCAATTTCGGTGGGTAAGACTTCACTAATTTTGACTTCGAAGTCATGAATTTCATCATGCACGCGGTTTAAATCCCAATAACGAGGTAAGGTCAAATGACAATCAATATGTAAATCACCGCCATATTGCTGAATACGTAAATTATGCAGGTCAATCCAAACGACCCGTCTATGTTGCGTAATCCATTCTATAACTTTATTAAACACAGTAGGATTAGTTTCATCCATCAAAGCAGCAACCGCTTCTCGAATTAAGCGAATACCTTGCCAGCACATCATCGCAGCGAATAACAAGGAAGCTAACGCATCCACCCAAAGCCATTGAGTTAAGTACGTTACTGCCAATGCAAAAACGATAAATAAACCATTATAAGCATCTAATTTCAAATGTTTCCCATCAGCTACAAGTGCAGGAGAGTGTGATTTATTCCCCACTTGGACTAAATAAAAACCCATGATACCATTCAGAAAAGCTGAGCCCAACGAAACATACATACTGAAATCCAAACGCTGTAAACTGGGAGTCGAAATCAAATGCTGAGACGCATGTAAGAAAATATAGGCTGCCGCAAGCAATATCAAAACTCCCTCTAGTCCGGAAGCGAAAAATTCAATTTTACCATGACCATATGGATGGTTTAAATCGCGGGGTAATGAAGCCAAATAGATGGAATAATAAGCAAATGCTGCTGCAACAACATTAATGATGGATTCTAACGCATCTGTTAATATGGCCGTGGAACCACTTAGGTAATAGGCATAAAACTTTGCCGACATGATCAGCAAACTCAAGAAAAAGGAAAAAATAATTAGCCTTTGTTTCATGCGCTTAAATTGTCAACAAAGATAGTATTTTTGTTGGATGGAACAGGAATCAAACCCGTGGAAAACACTCCGTGAAGAAAGCCGATACGAAAACGACTGGATTCGAGTCGAACATCATGATGTCATTAAACCAAACGGAGAACCTGGGATTTACGGCAAAGTCCATTTTAAAAATACAGCGATCGCTGTGCTGCCTATCGATCAAGACGGAAATACCTACTTAGTAGGCCAATACCGCTACACCATTCATGCCTATTCGTGGGAATTACCTGAAGGCGGATGTTTACATGAATTACCTCTTGATGCAGCCAAACGTGAATTAAAAGAGGAAACAGGCCTAATTGCAGAAAAATGGACATTTTTGGGGGAGCAGTACCTATCAAATTCCGTTACAGATGAAAAATCAATGATGTATTTGGCAGAAAATTTGTCCATGAAAGAGTCTGAGCCCGAATCTACCGAGATACTACAAATCAAAAAAATCCCCGTTCAAGAGGCCATTCAAATGGCATTAAACGGGGAAATTAAAGATGTATTGTCAGCAGCAACTTTAATGACTTACGCGCTAAAGTTCCCAAGTTTGCATCTCACGTAGCTCATCATAATCAGTTAAATCATATTTGATCGGTACAATACTTACGTAATTAGCTTCTAGAGCATCCAAATCCGTATTATTCCCTTTATCAAAATGCTCAATATCTCCATCCATCCAATAATAAGGCTGGCCATATGGATCTTTACGCTCTGCAAAACGTTCCCGATATACCGCATCTGCTTGTTTAACCACTTTGATTCCTTTTGGCGCTTCTGCCGACTTTGCCGGAAAATTCACATTTAATGTCAAGCCTTTCGGCAGTCCGTGCGTTAAGACTTGTTGGCTTATCTTAATGATAAAATCATGACAATGACTGAAATCCGCATCAGATCTAAAGTCACAAAGTGAAAAACCAATCGCGGGAATTCCTTCCATGGCAGCTTCGATGGCAGCCGACATGGTCCCTGAATATAAAACTGAAATCGAGGCATTTGAACCATGGTTGATTCCAGAAACCACCAAATCAATATTTCGATCTTTTAAGATCAAGTGTTTTCCAATTTTTATACAATCTGCTGGGGTGCCCGAACATTTATAGGATTTTACATTAGGACCAAAATCAAAGGTTTCCGTTACGCGAAGGGGAGTCCCCATGGTAATCGCATGCCCCATGCCAGATTGATGCGTATCGGGAGCAATGACAACGACTTCACCCATTTCTGCCATAATTTCTGTCAGGACGCGAATTCCTTTGGCAGCTATCGAATCGTCATTGGCAATTAAAATAAGTGGCTTCATAGATTGTATATTTGTGCGCAATTTACAAATTTGCACGCATTAATTTAGGCTATGCAATTCCGAAAAGCAATCATTTCTGATATACCAGTTATCCAACAAATCGCTGAAAAAGCATGGCGACCTACATACAGCCATATTTTATCCGAAGAGCAAACGATTTATATGTTGGATATGATGTATGCAACGGACGTATTAACAAAGCAAATCAATTCACAGATAGCGTTTTTTTTGGCCGTAGATGAAGATAAGGTAATTGGTTATTTCGCGATGGAAATTTCAGAACCCAGCAAAATGAAATTGCACAAAATCTATCTTGATCCAGACCAAAAATCAAAAGGCGTCGGAAGTCAAATCATTGCATTCATTAAAGAATTCGGATTAAAAGCAGGAGTGAAGCAGATTGAATTAAACGTAAATAAATTCAATTCAGCTGTTCAGTTTTACGAAAAAATGGGATTCTTCCGAGCTAAAGTAATGGTCCTAGATATAGGTAATGGTTATGTTATGGACGATTATGTGATGCAATTGAATCTAGAGTCAGCTCAATAAGTTTTTGAATCTGACCTTCTGGATCTTTTGAAAATTCATGTGTTATTCGATTCGCTAAAATGGCATTAAGCGAAATCATTTCATGTCCCATCGTAGCTGCAAATGCATAATAGGCAGCGGTTTCCATCTCAATATTAGTAATCAAATGACCATCAATTGCATTAGCCGCAACGTCCTTCAAGAAATTGGGCAACATAGAATGCATTCGAACTGTTCTACCTTGAGGCGCATAAAAACCTGGAGCCGTTAACGTATACCCATGCAGTGAAATAGATTGAAATTTTGATATGAGTAATTCACTTGCTCGTGCACCGTAAACAGGTAATGGATATTGAATTGATTTACACCATTCCGCTAGCATTTCAGTTGAAAGCATTTTTTCAGATTCAAATCCATAAAACTGAGCCAAATTATCAAATCCAATGGCCGCCTCCGAAACTAAAAAAGTATTTACAGGTATATCAGATTGAATACTCCCAGAAGTACCTATACGAATCAGATTCAAGGATTTTTTAACTGATTTCTCCAGACGTGTCTCAAAATCTATATTCACCAACGCATCCAATTCATTCAACACGATTTCCACATTATCCGCTCCAATACCACTGGAAATAACGCCGATTCGTTGACCACCTAGTTCACCAAAATGACTCACAAACTCACGTTTATGTATTTTTGTGTCAACTCGATCGAAATACTGGGAAACTTTGGGAACCCGTTCAGGATCACCCACTAAGATCAATTGGTCAGGCAATTGATCTGGGCGAATCGCTAAATGATACGAACTACCGTCCGGATTTATGATTAAGTCAGTTGGCGAGAAATAGGTCATCCGCGAAATTATTGATAATTTCCGAAATCATTTCATTTATATGGTTAGCAACAAATCAGAAATTCATGCCGTTATTCTCCAACATCTAGAGGAGCGAATGGATCAGGCGAGAAAGGATTTTCAGTTGGCCAAAGAATCCCGAGATTCCGATACCAAAAGTAGTGCAGGCGATAAGTTTCAAACGGGTAGAGAAATGATGCAACGGGAAATGGATAAAATTAGTGCGGCGTTGGATATGCAAAAGAATCAATTAACCCAAATGCAACGTATTAGTCTAAATGAAAATAAGACGCGAATAGGGATTGGTAGTTACATTACCACAGATGCCGAAAACTATTACGTTTCCGTTGGCCTAGGCAAACTAACATGCGGAGAGACTTCATTTTATGCCATTTCTGCCGACTCACCCCTTGGGGAGTTATTAATGGGTAAACAAGTAAATGATATCATCGAATTACGTGGAAGAAAAATCACTTTAAAATCAATACAATGAAAAACGCACATTATCTCTATTTAGTCCTTTCAATACTCGGCGGCGGTATTACTTTTTATTATGTTTTCGAAGGCATGCAAGCGAATCAAGGAAATTTTGATGTCATCGATTTCGTTAAAAGTACCTGGACTCCAAATTCGTACGCCAGAAGTTTAACATGTGATTTTTGGACAGGCGCTATTGCTGGAACCTTTTTTATGCTCGTCGAAGGAATCCGCATCAAAATCAAATACCTTTACCTTTACCTAGCGGCAACTGTTTTGATAGGCTTTGCATTTGCCTTCCCATTATTTTTGTTTGTCAGACATCGTCAATTAGCCTAATTTATGGAAGAATACATCAATACATTTCCGGAAGCCACGCAGAAAATCTTACGCGAAGTGAGAGATGCCATTCGATCCGTTGTTCCAGAGGGAACGGAAGAAATCATGGCGTATGGAATGCCTACTTTCAAATATAAGAAGAACTTAGTTCACTTTGCAGCCTGGAACAATCACTTGGGATTTTACCCCACGCCAAAACCATTGGTAGTTTTTCAAGAACGATTAAATGCTTTTGAAGGGTCTAAAGGAGCTGTAAAGTTCCCTTATCATTTACCCATGCCCTTGGAATTAATTAAGGATATTACACGATTCCGTGTCGAGGAAGTAAATAAATAAAAAATGGCTCAATCATGAGCCATTTTTTTCTTTTCAATTTTTTCATTTCTGCCAAAGGACTTAAACCCAAGTTCCGGAGAATAACCCACCGAATTTTTGGAATAATATCCTTTTTCATTGTAAGGACGCTTTCGCGGATGTTCTTTACATGCTGTCGAACAAGCCCCCTCCATTTCTTTCAAGCAACTCGGACAAATAGCTAAATGCTCATTGCATTCTGGATTTGCACAATTCACCATGTGATCAGATGCTTCCTGACAAACAAAACATGTTGATATAACCTCCGGATTAACTGAATTAACTTGTGTGGCTACCCGATTATCAAACACATAGCAAGAACCATCAAAGTCTTCACCACCTTCCTCCAAACCATATTTAATTATCCCACCATGGAGTTGGTACACATTCTCAAAACCTCTCTCCAACAAATAAGCTGACGCTTTTTCACACTTAATCCCACCTGTACAATACGTAATCACCTTTTTACTTTTCAAATGTTCAATCTCTTGTACATGCTCAGGTAAATCACGTAAATTCTCCATATCGAAAGTATAGGCACCTTTGAACTTACCCAACTCATGCTCATAATTAGAACGCATATCGACTAAGACTACATCGGGATCGTTTTTCAACATCTCCTTGAATTCCTTCGGCTTGAGATGTTTACCTGTCTTAACACGTGGATTCACCGGTAAGTCAGAATGTACAATTTCTGCTTTCACACGAACATGAAGCTTATTAAACGTATGGTTATCGTGAGATTCTATTTTAAAATCAAAATCTGTTCCTGCAAAAATGGGATCGTTTTCAAGCCATCGCATATATGCGTCACAGTCGGCCTTCAGACCCGATATCGTTCCATTTAAACCTTCTGCAGCAACAATTACGCGGCCGAGTAGGTTGTTTTCAATACAAAAAAGATGGTGTTTGACACGATATTCCTCTGGATTGGGAATAGGCGTATAGTTATAGTAAAGTAAGACACTGTAAGGCTTCATCTTCAACATGATTTACAGATTAAACAAAAAATAAGTGACGATGGGGAGATTCGAACTCCCATACCTAAAGCGGCACTACCACCTCAAAGTAGCGTGTCTACCAATTTCACCACATCGCCAAAAACGGTTAGCAAAATTACCAAATATTTACTTACTTGCCAACAATTCAAAAATTCAAATAATTCAATTAATGGCTTTAGAACTAAGCGGAAAACTAATCAAGAAATTACCTGAGGTTACAGGAACAGGTAAAAATGGTTCCAACTGGATTAAACAAGAGTTTGTCCTTGAAACACAAGATCAATATCCTAAAAAAGTTTGTATGTCGGTGTGGGGAGATAAAACCCAAGATCTAGCACCGGTACAAGAAGGAGAAATCGTAAAGGTTCAATTTAATGTAGAATCACGCGAATATAACGAACGTTGGTACACTGAAATTCGTGCCTATCGTCTTGATCGTACGGGCTCTAGCCCTAGCGTTCCACCTAATGTTGAAGCAAGCCCTGCTGGCGGATATCAATTCCCTCCATTGGCTGCTGAAAGTGGTGACGATTTGCCATTTTAATTTCAACTACTATTTAAAAGACTAATGCCTAAGGCTTGAAACCTTGGGCATTTCTTTTTTGATCAGACAACTGTTTGTACTTCCCGAGCATCTTGCTGGTCGATTTTTACATTTAGTTCAACTACATGAGATTTCTTTTTTTACTCGTACTAAGTAGCTTTTCGGCTATTGGCCAAAATTCTTTACACCTCCATCTTCAAGATACCAACAAAGAATCACTTCCTTTTGCGACGATTCTGTTAAAAAAATCCTCCGATTCTAGCTTAGTCAAGGGCATGAATACAGATGAAAATGGCGATTTACGTGTGAGCAAATTACCTTTAGGAAAGTTTACCCTGACGATTCAGTCCACCGGATTAAAATCAATCAAATTAGACCTAGAAGAAATTACGGCCGATAGCAAAATCGAATTAGGCATCATTACCTTAAGTCCGCTGAGTACTGAATTAGCGGAGGTTAAAGTCACAGCGACCAAACCATTCATCGAAAGGAAATTAGATAAGACCATTGTCAATGTAGAGAACTCCGCCATGGCTGCGGGAAATACCACCATGGAACTATTGGAGCGTTCCCCAGGTGTGATTGTGGATAAAGATGGTAACATTTCACTGCGCGGAAAATCAGGAGCCAAAGTGATGATTGATGGTAAAATTTCATATTTAACCGGAGCGGATTTAGCGAATTACTTAAAGAATTTACCAGCAGATCAAATATCCCAATTAGAGATTATGGCCAATCCTTCTTCAAGTTATGATGCAGCAGGAACCGGAGGAATCATTAACATTAAGTTAAAAAAGAATTCAAACATCGGTTTGAATGGATCAGCCAATGCAACAGTTGCCCAGGGTTTTTATGCCCGTGAGAGTGCAGGAGTTAATCTAAACTATCGCAAAAATGGCTGGAATTGGTTTGGGAATGGATCTGTGGTCAATCGAACAACATTAGAAAGGAACTATCTAACTCGCTATTTTAGGGCGCAAAATGAAATTTGGGAAAATAGCTTTGCATTTAAAAATGAGAATCAAAGTACCCAACTCAAAGGGGGAGTCGACTGGTATTATTCCCCAAAAACTACATTTGGCATCTTAGTTTCTGGCAATTTCAATCAATATATCTTACGGAATGGATTGAATAAAACTACGCAAAATACATCTGCAGGAGATGCTCTTTTCCGTTTGAATACCTTAAATAATGTAGGTAACCCCAGTCAGAATTATGCTGCTAATTTCAATGTAAAACATACGTATGATAGCACAGGGAGGGAATTGACGATAGATTTGGATTATGCGCGCTTTGCCGACAATAGTACATCGAATCTAAAATCTCAGTTTTTAACAGGTAATTTCAAACCACTGCGTGTCGATTCTTTGTTGATTAATGATGCCAAATCATTCGTGGACCAATACTCCTTTAAGCTAGATTACGTCATACCAACTTTCTTAAAATCAAAATGGGGAACCGGTCTTAAATCTTCCTACGTACAAACAGATAACGATTTGCGCTTTCAAGGAAAAAATGAAGGTGACGCACAGTTTAAGTTTTTAACAGGCCAAAGCAATCAATTCATCTACCGCGAGCAAATTCATGCAGCTTACCTAAATACGGAACGGGCTATCGGAAAATTTAGTTATCAGCTCGGCTTACGCGGTGAATGGACCGTAGCCGATGGCATTTCGGAGGCGTATACCTTAAACGCAAAAGATTCAACTTTCCATAGAGATTATGCCCAGCTATTCCCAAGTGCATTTATCCAATATGATTATTCTCCAAAACATAGTTTTGGGTTTAACTATTCTCGACGCATCGACCGTCCTAATTATGGGGATCTAAACCCATTTGTATTCTTTCTAGATAATTACACGTTTAAAGTGGGAAATCCCATGCTAACGCCACAACTAACCAATTCGATTGAATTAAGTCACACATTTTTAGGTGCCTTTAGCACGACATTCGGCTACAGCCATACAACCAATGTCATCACGGAAATATTAAAACAGGATACGGAAGCACGAAAATCGTATCAAACCACCGCTAATATGGCCGAAAGGACTAATTACAGTTTAGGTTTTTCACTACCTGTACCGATTAAAAAATGGTGGACGAGCAATACCGATATCTATTTCAATCGGGCAGAGTTAACAGGTAAGATTGAAAATACTGCATTAAGCCCAGCAAGAAACATGTTCTATATAAACACGAACCACATTTTCACGTTACCAAAAGATTTCCGATTTGAAATTGGCGGAAATTATTTCACGGGTGGGTTGGAAAGTGCCTTTATTTTTGGAGCAGGAGGAGCACTTAATTTAGGCATTCAAAAAACAATGCTTAACAAGCGAGGCGTCTTACGTTTAAACGCACAAGACATATTATATACCTCGAATCCAAATGTATTTATAAAATACGGTGACTTGGATATCGTTGTTCGACCACGTCAAGATTCGCGTGTGGTTCGTTTGAATTTCACCTACAGGTTTGGAAATATGTCTATAAAAGGGGCGAGGGAACGAGCTACCGGATTAGACGCCGAAAAATCTCGTGTAAAAACAAAATAGTATTTACTCCAAATAACCGAATTTTCCGTTTTCAAAATCCTCAAAAGCCTGCATGATTTCTTGTCGGCTATTCATCACAAACGGCCCATGCGCAGCGATCGGTTCACGAATCGGTTCGCCGCTCAGGATCAAAACCACAGACTCTTCAGTGGCCTCAATTTCAAATTGAGTTCCATCGGTATCAAATAATACGAAATGATTTTCAGGGGCTAACTCAATACCATTCACTCGGATTTCTCCGTCGATGACCACTAAAGCCGTAATGTATTCAGCTGGAAAATCAAAACTTGCCTTTCCGCCGGAACTCAATTTAGCATTCAACAAATTAACTGGTGTGAAGGTGCTTGCTGCTCCTTGCGCAGTTTGATAGGTACCAGCAATCACTTCTACCTCGCCTAAATGTACGGGAACACGTGGAATCTGTTGGTTTGCGATTGCTTGGTACTTGGGTGCCGACATCTTATCCTTCGCTGGTAAATTAACCCAAAGCTGAACCATCTGAAAATCACCACCCGTTTTACTAAATTCTTCTTCGTGGTATTCTTTATGCAATACGCCTGAAGCGGCAGTCATCCATTGTACATCGCCTTCGCTAATAATACCTCCGCCTCCAGCACTGTCATGATGTGCCACTCGCCCTTTATAGGCAATAGTCACCGTTTCAAATCCACGATGCGGATGTACGCCCACGCCACGTGGTGTATCTGAAGGAGCAAAATGAAATTTAGCACCATAATCCATCATGATAAATGGACTCATGCGCTGCATATCTAAACCATGTCTACTCGGGATAAAATTATGCACTCGAAATCCGTCACCTACAAAATGAGGAGGTCCTGGCGGGTAAATAGCTTGAATGGATTTAGTCGACATGGATTAAATTAAATGTGTAGTGACATGGCTTGATGAACAATATCTGCTTCAATAAAAGTTCCTCCGTAGGGTTCAAAACCTAGAGAAGCATAAAGCGGCATCACGGTTTGCTGGGCATGCAAATAAAAATATGTTACATCAGGATACGTCATTTGTGCCTCCTGAATCAAAAAACGCACTATTTCCGAAGCATATCCCTTACCTCGATGAGGTGCTAATGTGGCAATTCGTTCAATCTTTATGCCTTTTTCTGTTCTGCGATAACGACCCGTAGCTACCGGTTTGTCATCAACCCAATACAAATAATGAATCGCGACTGCGTCCAATTCATCGAATTCTTCTTTCGGTAAGCACTTTTGTTCCACGACAAAAACCTCCGTCCGAATCGCAAATACAAGATCAATTTCAGCAGGGGATAGGGCCTGCGAAATTTTATTTGTCCTGCTTTCCATACGCTTCAATAATCTTGCGAACTAAGCGGTGACGAACAACGTCTGAACCATCTAATTCCACAAATGAAATACCGTTTATACCGGACAAAATCCGTTCCGCTTCACCTAAACCGGAAGTTTGATTTTTAGGTAGATCTACTTGAGATTTATCTCCTGTAATGATCGTTTTAGACTGAATACCCATACGCGTCAAGAACATCTTCATTTGCATCGAAGTGGTATTTTGAGCCTCATCTAGCAAAATAAAAGCCTTGTTTAGCGTACGTCCACGCATGTAGGCCAATGGCGCAATTTCAATCGTCCGATTTTCCAAATAGAATTTCAACTTCTCCGCCGGAATCATATCATCCAGGGCATCATAGATGGGACGTAAATAAGGATCAATTTTTTCCTTTAAATCCCCTGGTAAAAAACCTAAATTTTCGCCAGCTTCTACCGCAGGACGCGTGATAATTA
>JAIXRT010000185.1 GCA_027485075.1 Cytophagaceae bacterium | reverse complement strand
TGGACAGGAGAAGAAGACCTTGGGGGATCAAAACCTCGATTTTCAAATCAATCGATTTAATTCCAATGCGCAGCCGCATTATGTGTTGTTGGACCCTCGCAACGATGCTGCACCGATGGTAAAGCCCGTAGCCTTTGATGCGGATATCAATCATTTTGTGTCTTTTTTAGACCAAGGCCTAGCGATTTACCAAGGAGCAAACTAATGCAGTGGGGAGCCTATTTTGCGGTCATGGCCGCTTCGTCGATTAAATTTGTTGCAGGTCCTTTGACCGGTTTTGGTTTAGGTTTATCCATGCTCGAGACCATTGTTTGCACCTGGGTGGGGATGATGTTTACGGTGACAGTGATGTTGACGATCGGACGTTTTTTAGTCCAACAAATCAGTCGGATTCGTGTTCAAAAACCCAAATTATTTTCAGGTCGCGTGCGTTATGCGGTAAGTATTTGGCAGCGATTCGGAATCAAAGGCATTGCGGTCATGACGCCTTTATTGTTTACTCCGATCGGCGGGAGTTTACTCGCTCTATCGTTTAAAGTTCCTACGCCACGGGTGCTCTTTTTTATGGCGATTTCTGGAATATTTTGGTCGGTGATATTTACAGTTTTGTTTTATCAGTTGACATTCATCCGAGATCTACTGATTCATTAAGTCATAAAAAAAGCCGGTCATCGACCGGCTTCGTTCTTAAGCTATATTGGTAATTAATTTCCTTTTGAAATTTCTTTTCCTTGGAATAACTTCTCGCGAATCGCATTAGCGCGTACTTCTAATTCCGGCTTAGCTGTGTATGAATTTTTCGACTGTGCTGCGGCTGAATCTGGATGAATACCATAAACATACTTATCATCTTTGCGAACGTCTTTTTGCTTGATGGTGTTATTTTTTTGATAATCACATGCGAAAGCCGTTACAGCTAGGGCAACAATCGGAAGTAAATTTTTTAATTTCATTGTTCTTATTGACAAAATTACGATGCAAAAGTAAGGCCAAAAATTGGTTTAAAAAAATTAGCTTTCTTCTAATTGTTGAATTTTTTGCGCTAAGAAATCCATTAATTCTTGAATGTAAGCTTGGCTGAAATTGAACTCAATTCCTGCCGTGGCGTAAATTTCCTTGATCGGTTTGGTATAACCTAAACTCAGAGCATTCAAATATTGATCTAATGCCTGCGTTGGATTTTGGCAATAATTACGCCAAACGGCTAGCGCTCCCAATTGCGCAATGGCATATTCAATGTAGTAAAATGGCACCTCAAATAAATGTAATTGTTTTTGCCACAGGTTCGTTTTCACATCTTCATGCGCACTCCAATCCGTCAGTCGATCTGAGAATTGTCCATAAATTCGGTTCCAAGCTTGCGCTCGTTCTGTATGGGAATGACTCGGATTTTCATAGATCCAATGTTGGAATGCGTCAATCGTCGCCACCCAAGGCAAGGTGTCTAATATGTCCTCTAAATGCTTGATTTTTGCTCTCTTAGCTGCTTGGGGATCTGAAAAATAGTTGTCCCAGTGGTCCATGGTTATTAATTCCATACTCATGGAGGCTAATTCAGCAACTTCCGATGGAAAATTTCGAAAGGCATTGAGTGCAAGATCCTTCGTTAAAATCGAATGGACCGCATGACCCCCTTCGTGTAATAACGTGACCATATCGCGGACCTGTCCCGCCGCATTCATGAAAATGAATGGGAAGCCACTTTCTTCTAAAGGATAATTATAGCCTCCCGGATTTTTTCCTTTACGGGAGTCTAAGTCAAAGCGGTTTAATTTGACCATTTCTTTTAGGCAATTTCCTAAAAATGGATCCATACGATCGAATACTTCAATCGTTTTGGTTAGCAATTCCTCACCTGTTTCAAATGGCTTTAGGGGTTCCCGTCCGAGTACATCTACGGCCTTATCCCAAGGTTTCAATTCCGTAACCCCAAGTCCACTTTTGCGTTTTTCCGCTTGACGGTTAATCATGGGAACCACCGTTTTTGCGACTGCCGAGTGAAATTCAAAGCAGTCTGCTGGGGTATAATCAAAGCGCCCTAGACTCGCAAATGCATAATCGCGGTAATTGAGGAAGCCTGCGTTTAAGGCAACTAGATGGCGTTTGCCAACTAATTGATCAAACAAATCATCGAGTTTTTCTTGGATGGCTAATCGTGCTCCTGATATTTTTTCGTAAACCTCTTTGCGTTTTTCGCGGTCATTCGATTCTAAATAGGCGTTTGCTTGTTGGAGCGTTTTTTCCACCCCGTCAATCTCCACCATTAAGCCACCTGTGGCCGCCCCATATTGCGTTTGTAAATTTTGCAATTCAGTGAACAGTGGGATATTTTCTTCGCGGAAAATTTCAATCGACTTTTTCAAGCCACGTAACATAATTGAATAGCCTTCTTGTGGGAGTTCAGCGGCAAATTGACTTTGCATCACTTTATTATTCCAAGCATCCTCGAAGACAGAGGCGTTCGGCATGATTTCATTGACAAACTGCTGATAGCTTTGTTGTTGCGCCTCATTTTGATTATCGCAAGACATCTTAATATACCGCCAAGCGAAGTTTTCCGAAAGGTAGCTTTCCAATTCAGAACGGTTTTGGCAAAACTCAATTAAGTCTTTTAATGAGTTGATTTTTGTTTCGCTGAGTTTTTCAAAATAAGGTAAAACACTTTCCCATGAACTTAATGTGAAGTCGGCAGCTAGGAATTTACGTGCGATTTTTTGTGGGCTTACTAGGCGGGTCATCGGCTGTTTTTTTTGTAAAAATACATCAATTTTAGCTAGCTTTAAAGTCGAAATTAAACTGCATCTCATGTTACAAATTCCAAATGTTCGATTGAATTCAGGTTATTTAATGCCTCAGCTGGGATTGGGGGTGTATGCGCCAGGCCAACAAAACGAAGTTGGACAATCGGTTCGAGAAGCACTTGACCTGGGGATTCGATTAATTGACGCGGCTTCTATATATGGGAATGAATTGGAAGTTGGCCAGGCAATAGCGTCCACTTCAGTCGCACGCGAAGAATTGTTTATTACTAGTAAAGTATGGATGGACGACATGGGGTATGATTCGACCATGCGTGCGTTTGAAAAGTCGTTGAAAGATTTGTCTTTGGAATATATCGATTTGTATCTGATTCACTGGCCTAAGGAAGATAAGCGCAAGGAAACGTGGAAGGCGTTGGAATCTTTACATGAACAAGGTGTCATCAAGTCCATCGGTGTTTCTAATTATTACCAAAAAAATCTATCGGAGCTTTTGAACTATGCGCATATTTGTCCGGCAGTGAATCAAATTGAGTTAAGTCCGTTTTGTTATTTACCTGAAGAATTAGCGTTTTGCCAAGCGCAGGGTATTCAAGTCGAAGGATATGCGCCGGTCGTGCGCGGGTTGAAAAAAGATCATCCTGTTTTAATCGAAATCGCACGTAAATGGTCCAAGACTACCTATCAGATATTGATTCGTTGGAATATTGAAATGGGTGCGGTGACGATTCCTAAATCCATTCATCGGGATCGAATGATTGAAAATGCAACGGTTTTTGATTTTGCGTTGGATGCAGATGACCTGACTCGATTAGCTGCTTTGTATGATAATACGCGGGTGGCTTGGGATCCACGAGATTTTTAATTCCCCCCTACCTTTGGCAAACCTTGGAGGATTGCCAAAGGTAAGTGGAAAAAGGGATTTTTAATCCCGAAAAACTGATATTAATCTAGATCAATCACCACCCCATCGCTGGTCGGATGTGCGACGCAGGTAAGAATATATCCTTTCTGAATTTCACCTGCCGTCAACCCATCTTCCTCATCCATCACCACAGATCCAGACTTACACAAGCCCATACAAGCTGTGCACATACCTGCCTGACACGAGTACGGAATATCTAAATCGGCCTCAAGCGCGGCCTCCAATATGGTCTCATGTGGTTGCACCGTCACGGCATGTGATTTACCCTCATAGATTAAGGTAATCTCACGCGCTACCGAATTATCTTCGATCGAAGTTTCTGCGGCAGGAGCGGCATTAAATAATTCTTTATGGATTTGATTTGCGGGGACATCGAAAATTCCCAATGCCGCCTGCACATCATCCATCATACCCACCGGTCCGCAAAGAAAATAATGCGCTTTGGCAATGTCTAGGCCAAATTCTTGTTTCAAATAATATACCGTAGAGGCTTGATTGATCCGACCTTTCAAGCCTGGCCACGATGGACTTGGCTGACTGATAACGTGCAACACCTGTATGCGATCCCCGAATGAGGACTCTAATGCGTCCAACTGCTTTTTGAAGATGATTTGGTCTTCAAAGCGCGAGCCATAAATCAGATGTATTTTCGATTTAGGTTCTCCGTGCAAAACGGTTTTTATCATGGACATAAGCGGCGTGATGCCGGAACCAGCGCCAATAAACACATAGGTTTTAGCTTGATTCGCATCAGCCTCTAACACGAAATTTCCCATAGGAGCAATGACTTCAATCGCATCGCCCACTTTGATATGGTCACATAAAAAGTTGGATACAATCCCCCCAGAAATACGCTTCACGGTAATCGCCGGTGACATATCTGTTTTTGGTGAAGAGGAAAGCGAATAACTACGACGCGGTTTATCACCGGATACATTCGGAATCAGCGTTAAAAATTGACCCGATATATAGGATAAGGTTTCGTGGATCGGATGCCAAAAGTGTATGGTTTTGGTGTCCGAGGTCTCTTCCGTAATGTCCTTAACTGTCAAATGTAAAAAACGTAAACTCATATTAATTGGGGTTAGGCACGATCCATTGTACCGTGCCGGCGGGTGATTCATTATGTAGGCGGTCCACGGCTGTCACGACAAATCCATGTCCAGACTCCACCGAGCTAGCCTCGATGTTCAATTCTGTTTTTCTTCCTTTAAAAATAATATTTTCCGCATGTTCCATAGCCTTCATTCCCTCTTTGCGGTGGATTTTGTAAACCAAATAGTAGGCTGCTGGATCTTTATCCACACCTATTTCACCCGGTTTCCAAGTCAAAACCCATGTGCCTCCCTTTTTGTTTAAACTCACCTGGTGCGGAGTCGTGGGCGGAATACTGTCCAGCCAAGGCATCGTGGGGACTAAGGCCACATGGGCAAAATAGGATTTGCGTAAAGTGTCTTGAAAGCCCTTTAAATTTTTGGCGAGTTGGCTCGAGCTAAAAAAAATAGACCCTTTCACCTGATCAAGCTTGCGCGAAATCTGTACTTGTTTCGTCAATTCACCCGCATTCCATTGGTCTGCTAAATGATATCCCGCATGTCCTATGTAAATCGGCCGGCCATAGCCATGTTCATTCCACCAAGCGGAAAGCGGGCCAAATGGCGCCACTCGATGGGTAGTTCCCCAATACAATTGAGGGGCTAGGTAATCAAGCCAACCCGCTTTTGCCCACTTCTCCGTATCTGCAAAAAGGTCGTCATAGGATTGCAATCCATTTCGAGTCGGGGAACCATATTCGGGATCTGAACTTTTATGTCGCCAGATACCAAACGGGCTAATGCCAAATTTTACGCGTGGATTGATTTCTTTTATGGCTTGAGCTATTTCTTGAATAAGATTATTGACATTTCTGCGTCGCCAATCGGCCAAACTTTCATTCGGCAATTTATAGGTTTGATACGCTTCACCATCCTGAAAAACTTCGTTTTTTATTGGGTAAGGGTAGAAATAATCGTCAAAGTGGATGCCATCCACATCGTAATTTTGCACGATGTTTTTGACCACATTTGTGATGTAATGCCGCACGGCAGGAATTCCAAAATTGAATAGATGCTGATGATTATACGTCACAATCCATTCCGGATGTTTACGAACCACACTCTCTGAACTGAGTAAGGATTTGGTGGACATGCTAGCCCGATTCATATTTAACCATGCATGAAACTCCATGCCACGTGCATGACTTTCCGAAATCATAAAGGCTAGTGGATCATAATATGGCTTGGGCGCTTGTCCTTGAAGTCCAGACAAATAAGCCGACCAAGGTTCAGCACTTTTGGCGTACATTGCATCAGCTGCTGTCCGCACTTGGACAAAAAGGGCATTGATTCCGGTTTTTTGATGGGAATCCAATAATTCAGTGAATTCTTTTTGTTGAGTTATCCCATTGTAATTACGCGGGCTTGGCCAATCAATGTTTTGTACCGTCGCTACCCAAACGCCACGCAACTCACGTTTTGGATGCTGAGCCAGCAGGCTACCCGAAATAAAAAGTAGAAATAATAAAAGTTGCTTCATCATCGAAGCCGCAATTTACCAAAAATGGCTCGAATTAGGCCTTATCGATTGAAAATAAATAACCGACTCCCTTCAGGGTTTTGATGTAATATTCAGGAATTTTTTCACGAAGTTTTCGAATGTGTACATCCACGGTGCGTTCCACGACATACACGTCTGCACCCCACACTTTTTCTAGTAATTCATCCCGACTGAAGACTTTATTCGGGTTTTTTGCGAGATAGGAAAGTAGTTCAAATTCTTTTTTAGGAAGTACAAGGGTTCTACCTTCAAAAGTTGCTGCATACTTAGTTCGATTGATAATCAACCCGCCAATTTCAATGATGTCTTGACTTTCTTCAACCGTATCTCTTTTCAGAATGGCATTAATGCGACTTACGAGCGCACGCGGTTTGATGGGTTTAATGATGTAATCATGCGCACCTGCATCAAAAGCCGCCACTTCGGTGAACTCTTCTCCTCGCGCTGTTAGGAATAATATCAGTGTATTTTTTAACTCAGGGATGGCTTTAATCTTACGTGCCGTCTCAATCCCATCCATCACGGGCATCATCACATCCATGATAATTAAGGCAGGCTTGAAGGTTTTGACAATCTCTAGGGCCTCTTGTCCATCAAAGGCTTTTGCCAAAACATAATTTTCTTTTGCTAAATTGTATTCCAATAGGTCTAAAATATCTGGATCATCATCGACCAATAATATTTTAGATTGATTAAGCTGTGTGCTCATATTCGATATGGACAATTAGTTCACGTGAAGTTGTGCAAAGTTAGGTAGCGCTATATTACGAAATTGTTAACTTTTTCTTTACTTTGATTTTATAATTCCTTTTAAATGCCCGAAAAAACCGCCTATCCAATTCGCTTAGCTGCTGTTCTTATTTCCATTTCATTGGTTATTTTGGGCTTGTATTTACTACAAGACTTACTTATTCTATTATCCTTCGGGATGATTTTAGCCATGTTGCTGCTCCCCATTTGCGCATGGCTAGAGCGCCGAGGATTACCTCGAGCCATTTCCATTAGCATTTGCTTGCTGCTACTCATTTTGGTCTTAGGCGGATTGCTATTATTACTTGTCGGACAGGCGGCCGAATTTGTTAACGACTGGCCCATCTTTATCAAAAAGGCAGAGTCTTGGTTAAACAGCCTTCAAAGTTTCTTATCAAAGAACTTAAATATCTCACGCAAAAAGCAAATGGGCGAGGTGACAAATCAAACCATGAATCTGTTAAAGAATTCAGGATCTATTTTGTCTACTACGTTCACAACGCTCATTCACTCCATTACCACATTGATTTTAGTACCGATATTCGTATTTTTCTTCTTGTATTATCGGCAGTTTTTTTCGGAGTTTTTAAGCAAGGTTTTTCCCACGACCGAACGTTCTGTTTTGCAAGGAATTATGCACAAAACTGGTGGCGTGGTACAGAGTTATTTGGTTGGCCTGCTCGCAGTCATGTTGATTGTGGCCATTTCAAACTGTATCGGCTTTTGGTGGCTGGGCGTCGATTATTACCTGTTTTTTGGATCTCTGACGGGTATTTTATTGCTGATACCTTACGTAGGGATTTGGGTGGGAGCGGCCTTGCCTATCTTGTTAACATTAGTCACGCTAGGTCCAGGGTATGCGATGGGAGTCGTTGCATGGGTAGCTGCAGTTCAATTTATCGAGGCAAATTTTATCACCCCTCTGGTCATTGGCTCTAAAGTGAGCATCAATCCCATGATTGCTATGTTGGCCTTATTAGTAGGTGAATTAATCTGGGGAATTCCCGGCTTGATTTTGGCATTACCCTTAACGGCCATTCTCAAAGTTATTTTTGATCATGTACCGGCACTTGAAGCTTATGGATTCTTGTTAGGCGAAGCTCCTAAACGATCAAAGGGAGAGTAATTCCTTAAACCGAATGGACTGTCGGCGTGAAATTTCAATCTTCTCGCCTTTCCCCATCAACGTTACCTGCAATCCTCCCGAAAACCAAGGTTCGATTTTATCAATGTAATTCAGGTTGATGATGTGCTTGCGATTCGCCCGAAAAAATACCTTCGGATCCAAGCGATCTTCCATGGCATTTAGGGACTTCAAGACCAAGGGTTTTTGGTCATCAAAAAACAAACGGACGTAATTTCCCATCGATTCGCAAAGTCGAACGCGGTCTAAGCGAACGAACCAGCATTTCTCTCCATCCTTAACAAAGATTTGGTCTTGGGCGCCCAATTTATGACTAGGGCTTTCGATTGCGCGCGTTTGCGCCTGTACTTGTTTCTCTAATTTTTGTACGCTTTCACTTAGTCGGGATAAGTCGATCGGTTTCAATAAATAATCCAGCGCATTCACTTCAAAAGCCTTTAAGGCATAGGCATCAAAAGCGGTTGTGAAGATCACCTCGGGTAAAAAGCCTTCCCAGGTCTCAAGCCATTCAAAGCCCGTTTTACCCGGCATTTGAATATCTAAAAATAGCACATCGGGCTGATGCGTTTCAAGCAATTCAGAGACTTCGTCTGTATTGGCCGCTTCACCGATCACCTCAATATGGGGGAAGTTTTCCAATAAACGTTTGAGTTCATTGCGGGCTAAACGCTCGTCATCTACGATAATTGCTTTCATGGCTAGTGTTATTTGGTTTCAAGGTAAGGCAAAATCATCATTGCCTCCACGTGATTTTTGTCTAATGGACGAATACTTAATTGAGCGGTTTCTCCAAACAATAAATTCAGCCGACTCCTCGAATTCTCTACCCCTACACCGATGGATTGAGAAGATTCAGACTTCATTTGACCTGGATTGATCACGGAAATCTGTATGTGCTTGTCGATAATCTGTGCGGATATCGTAATGAGACCCCCTTTGACAGCATGTGAAATACCATGTTTAATGGCATTTTCAACCAATGTCTGAAGCATCATCGGTGGTATTTGAGCCTTTGCGCACGCCGGATTTATATCTATTTTCCAAGTCAAACGGTCCTCGTAACGGATTTTTTCTAGAGACAGATAATCAGAAACGGTGTCTAGCTCCTCTGCAAGGGTGATTGTTTTTTGCCGTTCTGTCAACAAGGAACTTCGGAGTAGTTTAGATAACTGATTAATCCCTTTTTTTGCCTTTTGTGGGTCTTCTGTGATTAAAGCGCGCACACTGTTTAAGGCATTGAATACAAAATGAGGGTTCATTTGGGCCCGTAACACTTTACCTTCTGTGTCTTGAATGGTGCGCTCTAAGCGGTCTTGCTCCCGTTCCATTTCCAATTTTTTATTGGAATATTGGAAAAAGAAATAAATCAATTGCCAAATAGCCAGCGGCTTCATGAAATTGAACAAAATCTGAACCACAATAAACGGGCTCAGTGAAACATCATAACTCTCTTGTAAAAATGTGTAATCTAACGGGATGTTTAACCCTACCAAACACAGCGCCATGAAAAGTAGCGCTAATGTGTTCCATTGCAACATGCGAAACAAACTCAAATCCTGCCAGTGGAAGTGTTTGGAGATGCGTCGATACTGATGTGTTAAGAATATCGCTAACGTGATATTCGCCAGGGAAGAAAAAAGCCATGCCCATTTCCATCCATATTGATTTGTGTAAAGTAATGCCTCATTGAGCGCCCAGGTGAACCAGCCGCCTAATTGCAACGTCCAATAAAGCTGATTTCTTTTCATCCTTACATGGATTCAGGTAAGTCGCGTAAATGATCCGTTTGATTTGCTTTTAACAAATTGAACTTACCTTGTTTGTAGTCATATTGAATGTGATACAAACATAGATTTTGATGGGCAAACTCGTCCATGCGATGCAAAGGTTTTTCAAACAAATGCGTGAGTAACACGCGCATCGCCCGGCCATGCATGGCGATCAAAATAGATTTTTCTTCTGGACGAGAAAGAATAAGCTCAACCACCGGCTTCTGTTTTTCCAATACCTCCATCGGACTTTCGCCTTCCTCCGACTGCACATGCACATTTCCTTCGCGCCACGTTTTAGTCAAATTGCGATAATACGTGTCATCTGCTGAATTTGGTGTACGTCCTTCTCGAAGACCCCATGATATTTCATTTAATCCGGCATGCTGTTCCCATGGAAGACCTTTGTTGATGAATGCTTGCACCGACTGGTGTGTTCGCTTCAATGCGGAGGTATAGATTTTATCTAGTTCAAGGTGATGATAATGCGCGTAAAATGCTTCTGCTTGTCTTTGTCCCAATTCATTTAAATCTGCATCGATGCCTGAACCTTGCACAACACCAGAACGGTTGTAAATCGTTTCGCCGTGGCGTATCAAGTAAATGTCTTTAATCGAATGCATAAAAAATGGGGAAAGGGTCTTTATTCGGCAAATATTTCCGAATTTTACCGCACAAAACTACGAATAAATATGTTTAATACGGCCATTTCACTTGAGACCATAAATGCCTGGGCTACGGGAAATATGATCGAGCACGTTGGAATTGAGTTCACTGAAATTCAGGCAACCTATATCAAAGCTAAAATGCCGGTTGACCATCGCACCAAACAGCCTTTTGGTTTACTTCATGGCGGTGCATCCGTCGTATTAGCAGAAACTATGGGCAGCATTGCTTCTAGTTTAGCGGTACCAGATGCGGAGCATTACAAAGGGGTCGGTGTTGAAATTAATGCCAATCATTTAAAATCAGCACGTGGAGGATTTGTTATCGGAACGTGCATCCCACTGCGTATTGGAAAAACACTTCATGTGTACGAAATAAAAATTCATGATGAGGACGAACAATTAATCTGCGCGAGTCGTTTAACTGTAGCTATATTGAAAGTAGATTAATGTCAAATTCTTGGAATCAATTGTGGAAAAATGCCGTCCAATCTGGACATGCCATCGCTATTTGGCGCTTACCTAATCAGCCCAATAAACAATTGATTGTAGATGAAACAGGAGGAACACCTTATGCCTCCATGGATCTTGTCGCATCACCAAGTGGTTTTATGGTTGCTCCATTTGAAGGGGATGCCACATTTTTATTGGCGAGTCACATCCACATCTTACCCATTTCTGAAAGTGTATATTCAATCAACGAGTCGTATGTTCCTGTAAATGCGGATTTTAGCCAACAACTATATTTTACGGAGCAAGTGCAGCGATCGATTGAAAAGATTCAGCAAGGCGAATTTCAAAAGGTTGTCTTATCGCGTACATCGGAACAATTATTTGATGCTTCATTTGATGTCTTGTCCGCTTTTGATCGTCTCTGCGTAGCTTACCCATCGGCATTTGTTTCGGCTGTTTTTCTGCCAGCCTTGGGTAGTACCTGGTTGTGCGCTACCCCCGAAACATTAGTTTCTCAGGATCGAAATGGGATTTTTAGTACAATTTCGTTGGCAGGAACCCAACCCGCATTACATACGGATGGCACGCACATGTCTGTACAGGAGGTTCGCTGGTCACAAAAAGAGATTGAGGAGCAGGCTTATGTGAGTCGCTACATCATTGATTGTTTTAAGAAAATTCGATTGCGGGAGTATATTGAAAATGGACCTAAAACAGTATTGGCCGGAAATTTAATGCACCTTAAAACAGAGTATTGGGTGGACACCACGAAGTATCATTATCCAGGGTTAATTTCGACGATGCTGGAGCTTTTACACCCAACTTCTGCGGTATGTGGCACGCCAAAAGAGGCCGCTAAATCATGGATTCATGCCGTTGAAAAGCATGATCGTTCGTTGTATAGTGGATATTTGGGACCTGTGAACGTGGATGAGGAGACGCATTTGTTTGTCAATTTACGTACAGTTCGGTTGGCCCCTAGTGCGGGTCAAATTAAGGCAACTTATTTCGCAGGCTGTGGAATTACGGAGGAATCTAATCCGGAAAAAGAATGGCTAGAAACAGAGATGAAATGCCAAACACTCCAGCGTGTGCTAAGTATCTAGTGTTTTCCTTTTGACACTTCTTCTTTCGTGATTTTACCGGTAATAATTACTTTAACCGTATCGATACGTGTGTCTGTCACCGTAATGATTTGAAATTGGAACGGGCTCAAAGTTATGACTTCATTCTCTCCTGGAATGTCTTCATACACGCTTATGAGCATTCCCCCTAGCGTTTCATAGTCTCCCTCAGGTAAATTCCAATTGTATTTTTCATTTAGGTAATCGATTTCATGTCGGCCTGAAAGCAAATACGTATGTTCATCAATTACCTTTTCAATCCAGTCTTCGGAGTCATCATACTCATCTTGAATTTCGCCAAAAATCTGTTCCATGACATCTTCCATGCTGACTAAGCCAGAAGTACTGCCAAATTCGTCTACTACCAAAGCGAGGGATTTTCGTTCCTTGGAAAATTTGATCATCAGGTCATTGGCGGGCATGGCTTCAGGCACAATGGGGATGGGTGTCAAGATAGCAAGTAGGTCCTTGGGTTTCTTGAAAAGCTCTAGGGAGTGGCAGTAGCCTATTACCTCTTCTAAGGATTCTTTATACACCAATACTTTGGAGTGGCCACTTTCAATAAATACATTGGTCAACCCTTCAATCCCTTCTTCTAGTTCTATCGCTGTAATTTCAGTTCTTGGAATCATACACTCGCGAACCTTTACTTGTTTAAATTCGAGGGCATTGTGAAAGATTTTGGTGTCAACTTCATTTTCTTCCTCCGTCGATATTTTACGATTCAAATTTTGTAAGTAATGGTTTAGGTCGGTCAGTCCAAAAGCAGGTTTTTCTTCTGAATAGGGAAGACGTAAAACGCGGGTAATGAACCATTTAGAAAGACTTACGATGCTCCAAACGAGTGGAAACATGAGCGTATTGATGATCCAGATTGGAATGGCTAAGAATTCAAGAATAGCATCAGGATTGATCAAAAATATACTTTTGGGGGTGAATTCTGAAGTTGTCAAGATGAGGATGGTGGCTAGAATGGAGGCCAACAAACGTGCAATGATTTCATTCTGAATGAATGGGATGTTGTGCAAAATTAAATGGTGGAGAAACTCCTCCATGAAAATACCGTAAGCTACTAGGGAAAGCGTATTTCCAATCAACATGGTTCCAATAAATTGGGATGGACTTTGATTGAAATTTGCAATGATTTTGGCGCTCAAAATATTTTGTTTCGACTTAAGCTCGAAATACAATTTGTTTGAGGAGACAAAGGCCATTTCTACCCCGGAAAAGAATGCAGAAAATACCATGGAAACGACAATTCCAATGATTTGGGCACTTTGTATGGTATATTCGGGCTCCATTTATTGGTTATTTTTTGATTGGTCTTCTTCCTTTTTCAAGCGCATATTTTTCGCAAATTGATAATAAAAAAGACAAGCTACTGCATACATTAACCACCCATAATGGTAAAATATTTCATTCCAAAAGTCACCTTGTATTTCTTTAGGAGTCGGACTATTCAAATCAATGATCCAGATAATTAGAAATCCGATGGCACCTGAAAGGCTGAATATTTCTCTGCGGCTCATAGGTTAAGCAATATGTTTTTCTGTCCGACGAAACGTTGCGACAAATAATCCAATAAACATAAGAATCGATCCGACCCAAACCAAATTGATATAAGGTTTTTCTAACGCTTTGATAATGATTAGATCTTGCTGAGTCGTATTGACTGCAAAGCTAAACTGCTGTGTCTTAGGATCAATCGCTGTAAATTTAATTTTAATACCTGTTTCTTCACTCTCAAATGCTGGCATAGCTACCATGCCCCCCTTGATAATAAAGGTCGGTTTTAAATCAAACTGTTGGAAATTTTTTCCCAAGACTTGGAAATTAGCTTGAACGGCCGCATCTGATTCGCTGAGCTCAACCCCTTCCACTTGAGTGACGCGGTTGACCTCTTTCAATACGGCTACGAAATCATTTAGAAAAAGGGTATCACCCACGGATACCGTCGAATTGATCGTTTGGCTCCATTGTTTTTCTTCACCGGCTTCCGCCGCTAAACGTGGATCTAATGAAACATAGGTATAGATATCATGATTCCAAGCATGTTTAACGTCAGGCGAAATGGCTGTTCCCATTTTGGGATTTACTTGCCAGCGTGGGAATAAAGAAACTGTTTTCCCTTCTGCATTCTTGAACTCTAGTTCGTAGTAATTATTTTCAGGTTCTACTGTTAGTGTATCTCCTTTTTTGGCAATGGATACTCCATCTTGCGTTACATCGCGCAAGGCTACCGCATGGAAATCTCCCTCGATAATTTCAAAGTCTTTTTTGTTATAATACCCTGGCTTCCCACGCAATGCTATTTTACGACCCTTGTAGGTCACTAAATAATCTTGCATTTGAGCACCCTGACCTAACCACAAGGGAAGGTTCTCTTTGTTCTCTTTGTTATTGTCCTTCGTAAATTCTTCGACTTTGTTTGAGATCGCGAAACCGGAACGGTTAAGGGAAACTACCTTTGAATAACCTGAAGAAAACAATACGCCGATCAGCATAATTGCTAGGCCCACGTGGGCCATGGCACCACCAGAAAGGGAGAATTTTTGCTTGATTAAAAACAACAAAATACTGCCATTTGCAATGGTCGCAAATAAACTACTCCATAAAAGGATTATATAAGACACGGTGTAGATCTTTCCTAGATTGACAAAAAGAACAGTCAATAAACTAGCGATTAGAGTCGCATTCCAAAGAGGCTTCCATTTAGTAGAATCCTTAATTTTCCCCCACCAAACGTACTGTCCTACCGCGCTGAGTACAGCAACAGATATAAAAATCCAAATTTGAATTTTACTGTAATGCTCCGCTTGGTCTGCCGGAAGCGCTAAATTGGAAACGAGGCCAAATGCTTCCGCGATTTTGTTATACACGGGAATAGAGGTCGTAAATGTCAATTGGAACGCAGAAAGTCCTAATATGGAGGCGCCAATAAATATCCAAAATTCCTTCGAATACACGCCGATCTCCTTTTCATCTTTCGGTAAGTCTTTCCATCGATACCAAGCAAAACCAATCGAACCCACCAAAAACGTGAGCATGTAGACCAATAGCTGACCAGAAAGCCCCAAATCTGTAAAGGAGTGAACGGAGGCATTTCCAAGCACGCCTGAACGATTTAAAAATGTCGAATATAAGACCAAAATAAAGGTCGAAATAACGAGAATAATAGATGTTTTGAGCGCTGCACTTGAATTGCGATAAGCCACCATTGTGTGTATTGCTCCGATCAAAATCAACCAAGGGACAAGTGATGCATTTTCAACTGGATCCCAGTTCCAATATCCCCCAAAGTTCAAAGTTTCATACGCCCAATAGGCGCCCATTAAAATACCAATGCCAAGAATTCCGCCGCAAGCTAATGCCCAAGGCAAAGCAGGCTTGATCCATTCCGTTAATTTGTTTTTCCAAAGCCCAGCTATCAAATAAGCAAACGGAATCAAGGTCATGGCGAAGCCCAAAAATAAAGTAGGCGGATGTATAACCATCCAGTAATTCTGCAATAAAGGATTTAAGCCACGACCGTCTTTTGGAATAAAGTTTGGCTGCATGCTCCAAACAGGTAAATCAGGTTGTGCTTCACGCAATAACAAGAAGGGAGATGAGCCAATTTTCAAGTCGATGACCGGAATAATGACGCCGAGAATCATAGACGTCAAAAACGTTTGCACCAAGGCAAAAACGGTCATCACTGGACCTTCCCAGGTTGGGTTTTTGACCATCAACAACAGCCCAAGTAAGGCTTGCCAAAAAATCCAAAGTAAGAAACTGCCTTCTTGACCCTCCCAAAAACAGGAGATCATAAATTGAAGGGGTAATGCACGCGAAGCATGCGAAAATGCGTAGTGGTATTCGTAGTAATGATTGTAAATAATATGAAAAAGGCTGTAGGCCACCCCAATCACCGAAATGAAATGGATAAAAAACAAGGTGCGCGCAGTTTGTCTCCATTCGGTGTTAAGTGCATCAGTTTGGCTCGTCTTAAAATAAGCGAACGTAGCTAATAGCGCTGTAACGAAGGAAACAATGATCAGGCCATGTCCTATTTGGCCAATACTTTCGTGTATCATATTTATTTTATTGCTTCATACGAAGCGGTTGAGTCGGCGGAAATTTTCCCTTCCTGATATTTGGATGGGCACTTTAATAATATTTTGTCACAATAAAAGATCTTGTCGGCCTTCATACTGCCCACCAAAACGATTTTTTCCGATTTCTCGAAATCTTGTGGTTTAGGTGCTGCATAGACTACTTCGTTTTCTCTTCCCAAACTGTCCTGTACAATAAACTGCAGGCGGTTTGCATCTAAAGCCGGATTGAATTGAAGGCCTATGATATGACCTTGCGCATCTTTTTTCAGTTTACCTACCACGTGTACTTTTTGATTTGGGTCTTCTAGTCCAATGCGTTCAGCCTCATCAAATCCTACATAAGTACTTGCATCACCGGTGGTAATTAAAATGATCCCGATTGCGATCGCGATAAGGAACAGTCCTACGATATGCGTTTTTTTCATTTTAGGCGGTTTTCTAAGTTGGTAACTTTACGATCCAAGCGAAACAAATACACAAAAAAGCCAGCCAAGATGATGCTTATGACGGCAATGACAACATAAATTTTACCATCTGCACGAAATTGATCGGCCATTTCTACATCAGCTTGCGCATTTGCGACGAAGCTGGTTAAGATAAAAAGTAGACTAAATACGTTCGCTTTCATATGATTCGTTTTCTTCGATTAAGTTTTCAATGACTTTAATTCGGATGCGTAAGTTGGCAATCCAAAATCCCAACATCGTCCATCCGATAATTGCTGGATAAAACACCATGCGCATCCGATTGTCTAAGTCCATGGAGTTAAAACCTGGGTTTCCGCCGTTTCCTGGATGAAGTGAATCTGTCATACGTGGCAGAATCCAAATGAGTACCATGAACACGACAAAGGCAAAAATATTGTATACAGATGATATCCGGGCTTTTTGTTGGTCGTCAGGTAATGAAGAGCGCACCAATAAGTATGCCAGGTAAATCAATAAACCTACAGCAACTGAATTTAATTTTGGGTCGTTTGTCCACCAATCGCCCCATGTAAATTTAGCCCAGAAGCTACCCGTTACTAGACCCAAAAGTGCAAAAACGAGCCCCGTTTCTACGTAGGCATACGATTTGGTATCAGCTTGTAAATCTCCTTTTCGGAGGTATTGAATGGAATGATACACAGAAGTGCCAAGTAGAAAAATCATGCTAAACCACATCGTTACGTGGAAGTAGAGATTTCGCACCGTTTCATTCAAGATGGGTTGACGTGGAACAGTTCCATTTAGCCCCGCATAGATGGTGTAAAAAAGAAGTGCGATGCACAGGAATTTCGAGAAGTTCTTTTTTAGTGTCTCCATATATAAGGGAATAGGATGCCTGATAAAACAACAACAATGGTATTTAAAGCGCCCAAAAGAGCTATTTCGTCCCAATTTTCTTGAATGGAAATTCCATCCATGGCACTTTTAGATATTTTCAACACGAGTAATAACAATGGAATGATAATAGGGAAACTTAAAACGGCCATTAATGTTGCCGAATTTTCCGCTTGCGCTGCAATTCCAGCCATCAAAGAGAGCGTGGAGGCTAGACCTATTGACCCTAAAATGATAGATAACAGGTACAGTGGCATGTTGCCAACTGGATTGCCCATCACCCAGGAATAAAACACGATGCCAACGAGCGATACACTTATCATGATAAGTGAATTGTAAATAATCTTGGAAAATATCACCGCTTCTGGGCTTACGAGCGTGTAATAAAAGAGATTTCGCTGACTCGGTTCTTGCGTAAAACTTTTACCGATGGCATTGATTGCGATAAACAGAATAATAATCCAAAACAGCGTATTCCACGTGATGGGATTGATTGTGTGCTGTTTTGCTTTAAAGGAAAGGTAACACACGAAAATAGTCGAAGCCAAATAAAGCAGCAAGCCTTGAAGGGCATAGCGCTGGCGCCATTCCATTTGCATTTCTTTTTTGACTAAAACAGGTATGTGACCGAGCATTTTGATTAAAAAATCCTAAAGGACCCGCAATTTACGATAGAAATTTTGCTTTCAGGTACAATCCGAACTAAAACTATTGCTTATCATTTTTTAGGTCAAAAATACTTAGTACATTTGACCTAATTTTGAATAATTCTAAATAAGTAGACTTGAATACGCGTAAGACTTTAGCTGAATTGAAAATAGGAGAGCGTGCTGAGATTATCGGTTTTACGGATGCGTTGCTGTCATTAAAGTTATTGGAAATGGGTTGTTTGCCTGGTTCGGAAATTGAGATGACGCATTTGGCTCCTTTTGGAGATCCGTTGGCCATCAAGGTTTCTGGCTATACGTTAACCATGCGCAAGGATGAGGCGGCTACGATTCAAATTAATCTACTAAACAACTGATTTTGTCACAAAGGCCTAAAATAGCGTTAATCGGTAATCCAAATGCAGGGAAATCTTCTTTGTTCAATAGCCTAACTGGTTTGCGACAAAAGACGGGCAATTTTCCAGGTGTTACGATGGATAAGTTGTCGGGTATATGGGAAATTGAGCCGGGCCAAGAGGTCGAAATTTTAGACTTACCAGGTATTTATAGTATTTATCCTAAGTCGCTGGATGAGGAATTAGTAATCAATATTTTGGGGAATCCGGCCAATGAAGATTATCCTGACATGGCGATTGTCGTCGCTGATGCCTCTAATTTAAAACGTAATTTATTGCTTTTTTCGCAGGTTCGCGATTTGGGAATTCCCACCGTACTTGCGTTGAATATGATCGACGTGGCTGAGACGGAAGGTTATGTCATCAACTCGATTAAGTTGGCCCGCGAACTCAATGTAGAAGTAGCTGAAATCAATGCCAAAAAAGGAATTGGGATTAATGGACTACGTTTGGCCGTAGGGAAAACCTTGGCTAATCGTTATGCTTCCAATGATGCGTTGCCATTGCCGGTGGATGAACAAATGCTGGCCGGAATTCAATTGAAGTTTGGCGAGGCGGATCCTTACCGGTCGTTGTTATGGCTGATGGAACATGATCGCTTGAAAATGTTTTCACCAGAGCAGCGAAAAGCGTTTGATGTGATTCAACATGAATTTCAATTCAAATCGGAAGAATACAAGACCTCTGAAACCGTCAAGCGATATGAAGCATTATCAGAAGTAGTTGAGCGTTGTGTGATTAATTTAAATCGCCAATGGGATGCACCTCCAGTAAAAACATGGACGGACCGGCTTGATTCCGTTTTTTTACATTCGGTAGGAGGTTATCTCTTTTTCTTTCTATTGCTTTTTGTCATGTTTCAGGCGGTCTTTACTTGGGCTGCATATCCGATGGATGCCATCGATGCCGGTGTAGCGTATTTGAATGATTGGTTGAAAACAGTGTTACCAGCATCCGCGCTCACAGGCTTGCTAACCGATGGACTTGTTGCCGGTATTGGCGGTGTTTTGATATTTATTCCGCAAATCGCATTCTTGTTTTTCTTCATCGCTATGCTGGAAGAAACGGGCTATATGTCGCGCGTGATGTTTATCATGGACAAGTTGATGCGTCGCTTTGGCTTAAACGGGAAATCTGTTGTTCCGTTAATTTCGGGTGTTGCTTGTGCGGTTCCAGCGATTATGAGTACGCGGTCGATTGGTTCTTGGAAAGATCGGTTGATCACAATCATGGTGACGCCACTCATGTCTTGTTCTGCTCGACTGCCTATCTATACGGTGTTGATTTCGTTGGTCGTTCCTGAAAAGAGTACCTTGTTTGGGCTGTTTAATTTACAGGGCCTGGCCTTGTTTGGGATGTACTTATTAGGCTTTGTAATGGCTATTGTTTCAGCATGGGTCATGAAGCAAATTTTGCAAGTAAAGGAGCGTAGTTATTTCATTATGGAATTGCCAACGTATAAGGCTCCCAGGTTTAAGCATATGGCGATCTCGATTTTAAATTCGGTAAAAGCATTTGTTTTTGAAGCTGGGAAAATTATTGTGGCGATTTCCATTGTCCTTTGGGTATTAGCTAGCTATGGTCCTGGGGACAGCATGAGCCAAGTTGATGCGCAAGTAAGACAAGCTAATCCAACGCTTTCTTCAGCCGAGTTATCCAATCGAATTGCCTCAGAGAAATTAGAAAATTCATACGCAGGTCATTTCGGGCATTTTATTGAGCCTGTTATCAAGCCTTTGGGTTATGATTGGAAAATAGGTATTGCTTTAATTACTTCATTTGCAGCACGTGAAGTGTTTGTTGGAACGATGTCTACCATCTACAGTTTAGGTGGTGAGGTCGATGATGAAAATGCGACAATTAAGAATCGAATGCGTGCGGAGATTAATCCAGAGACAGGAAAGCCATTATATGATGCTGCCTTGGGATTTTCGCTCTTGATTTTTTACGCCTTTGCGATGCAATGTATGAGCACATTGGCCACGACCTACCGGGAGACAAAATCATGGAAATATCCGGCTATCCAATTTTTCTACATGACAGCGCTCGCTTACTTGACGGCTTTTATTACCTACCAAATGTTAGCTTAGAATTGCACAGGGATTGAAGTCGCTGCTAGGTTGCTTGTACTTTTAGCTAATAATTTACCTTCAGCGTTATAAAGTTTAGCTTCTACGTTAGCGATTTTTTTACCCAAACGGTACACTTCTGAAACGGCTGTTACTTTTTCGCCGGCTTTGGCCCCAAAAAGAAAGTCAACGTGTAAGTTGATGGTCACGTACAAATGTTCAATCTTAAGTGTAATCAGCGTCATCCCCATGATTTCATCTAAGATTGTTGTGATGATTCCACCGTGCATTACCTGCGCATGATTGCACTGGTCAGGTCGTACCTCAAATTCAGCAGTTATTGACCCTGCGGAGGCTTTTAGAAGCGTACCGTCGAGGTAGGTAGCGATAGGGCTTGGGTTTCCATCGGCTATTTTCTTATTTAAATGCTGATTTAAATAGGAGAGAATTGATTCGTTAGGTATCATCTTAGGCAGTTAAATATATAGTTAGGAGCGGGACCAGGTAGAAGTTCGTCCAAACATAGCTGAACCCACAAATCCTCGAATATCTAGTTTTTGATTTTTGTCTTTTACCTTTAAAATACAATCATAGGTTTTACCAGAATTTGGGTCATAAATTGTGCCTGATTCCCAGCTTTCTCCTGTAAATGTAAAGTTTTGAAGGATAACCGCACCTACTAAATCGCGGTTTCTGAGTTTAGGATCTGGGTTATTTGTGTCTTTTTTCCCTGGAATTTTCCCCCAGGAAATTTTTCCAAAATAGCGTTCTCCCTGTTTAAATATCGTGATTTTGCCGTCTCGTTTCTCTGAAATCCATTCTCCAAGAATTTGGTCTGAACTTCCATTAGCAAGTCCGTTGAACGAAAAGAATAGGCCACAAATAAATAAGACTAAAAAGTGTTTCATGTTGACGCGTATAATTCCGACAAATATATGAGTATTTTGGGATTTGCCACAATGAGATGGAATGCTTATTTTTGTGCACTATAGCCTTTTGGGCAATCAGCAAACTAACTAATAGCAATCATAAAAACCTATGAATTACAATTTGAGTCAAATTCCTGAGCGTACCAGCAAGCCTAGACAAAAAGGGTTGACGATGGTGATGGACAAGGGCTTGAGCCTGCGTCAAGTTGAGGATTTTATTGAGATGGGCGGAGCCTATACAGACATTGTTAAACTAGGTTGGGCCACTTCCTATGTGACAAAAAATTTAAAAGAAAAATTGGCTATATATAAGTCGGCTGGGATACCGGTTTACTTTGGTGGCACACTTTTCGAGGCCTTTTATGTGCGTGGACAGTTTGATGAATATCGTCGCGTATTGGACGAATTTGGAATGGAATATGCAGAGGTGTCTGATGGTTCCGTGGAGATGGAGTCAGAGGTTAAATGTGAATTTATTCGGACTTTGAGTACACAAGTCACGGTATTGTCGGAGGTAGGTTCGAAGGATGAGGCTAAAATTATTCCTCCTTACAAGTGGATTAAGCTCATGCGCATGGAATTAGAGGCGGGAGCTTGGAAGGTGATTGGAGAAGCACGTGAGGGAGGAAATGTGGGTTTATTTCGTGCTTCAGGTGAAGTGCGTCAAGGCTTAGTAGAAGAGATTTTAACTGAAATTCCTGAGGAAAAAATTCTCTGGGAAGCACCACAGAAATCACAGCAAGTTTGGTTTGTTAAACTTGTTGGAGCCAATGTAAATATGGGAAATATTGCTCCCAATGAAGTTATTTCGCTAGAGACAATTCGCTTGGGATTGCGTGGCGATACGTTTGATCATTTTTTGACTAAATAAGTCTTTCATTTACCGCAGCTATAATCTGCGCCTTCGTATGATTCAATTATTGCTTGATCTGCTAAAAGATCCATTGACCTTTTTAAGTGATTTTATCGCTGCTAACGGGTCGTTGACCTATGCGTTGTTATTCGCAATCGTATTTGTTGAAACAGGTTTAGTTGTCATGCCATTATTACCTGGCGATTCTTTGCTTTTTTCGGTAGGTTTATTGGCGGCTGCTAGTGGCCAGTTGAGTTTATCTACGGTTATTCCTTTGTTGATTTTAGCGGCATTGTTAGGGGACCAAGTAAACTATTTCGTTGGCCGTAATTTCAGCACATGGATAAAAAACCGCGAGCAAGTTTTATTTTTAAAACGAGCTCATATTGAAAAAACGGAAGAATTCTATGCGAATTATGGCTCTAAAATGGTCATTTTAGCACGTTTTGTACCCATTGTTCGTACCGTTGCTCCCTTTGTAGCTGGAGCAGGAAGAATGTCTTATCCTGTTTATTTGTTATATGGGTTCTTGGGCGCATGTCTTTGGGTTTTCAGCATAACATTGGCTGGTTATTATTTGGGCGATAATGAATGGGTTAAAGCTAATTTTGAAAAGGTCGTGTTAGGCAT